>JAKLLJ010000008.1 GCA_023150215.1 Thauera sp.
TGAAGATGAACCAGGTTGCGCCGATGCTCAAGCGCCAGGAGGGCGGGCTCGACGACAAGGACGAGGTGCTCGATGCGGGCGACTACACCGTCGACCTCAAGGCGCACCAGGTGCTGCTGACCGAGCAGGGCCACGAGACCGCCGAGCAGATCCTCGTGCGCATGGGCCTGCTCGCTGAGGGCGGCGGGCTCTACGACCCCGCCAACATCCTGCTGGTGCATCACCTTTATGCCGCGCTGCGTGCCCACGCGCTGTATCACAAGGACCAGCAATATGTGGTGCAGAACGGCGAGGTCGTCATCGTCGACGAGTTCACCGGCCGCCTGATGCCCGGCCGACGCTGGTCCGACGGCCTGCACCAGGCGGTCGAGGCCAAGGAAGGCGTGCGCATCCAGGCCGAGAATCAGACCCTGGCCTCGATCACCTTCCAGAACTACTTCCGCATGTACGGCAAGCTCGCCGGCATGACCGGCACCGCCGACACCGAGGCCTTCGAGTTCCAGCAGATCTACGGTCTGGAGACCGTGGTCATCCCGACCAACCGGCCGATGCAGCGCAAGGACGGCAACGACAAGGTCTATCGCACCGCGAACGAGAAGTGGGATGCGGTGATCGAGGATATCCGCTCCTGCGTCGAACGCGGCCAGCCGGTGCTGGTGGGCACCACCTCGATCGAGACCAACGAGTTCCTCTCCAGTGTGCTGAAGAAGGCCAAGGTCGAGCATCAGCTGCTCAACGCCAAGCAGCATGACAGCGAGGCTCAGATCGTCGCCCAGGCCGGTCGTCCGGGCATGGTCACCATCGCCACCAACATGGCCGGCCGCGGCACCGACATCGTGCTCGGCGGCAACATCGAGAAGCCGGTTGCTGCGGTGCGTGAGGACGAATCCCTCACGCCGGAGCAAAAGGAGGCCCGCATCGCCGCGCTGCGCGAGGCCTGGCAAAAGGTGCACGACCAGGTGATCGCCGCCGGCGGCCTGCACATCATCGGCACCGAGCGCCACGAATCGCGCCGCATCGACAACCAGCTGCGTGGCCGTTCCGGCCGCCAGGGCGACGCCGGTTCGAGCCGCTTCTACCTCTCGCTCGAAGATCCGCTGATGAAGATCTTCGCCGGCGAGCGCCTGAACGCGATCATGGTCCGCCTGAAGATGCCTGAGGGCGAGGCGATCGAGCACGCGATGGTGACCCGCTCGCTCGAGTCGGCACAGCGCAAGGTCGAGCAGCGCAACTTCGACATCCGCAAGCAACTCCTCGAATACGACGACGTCGCCAACGACCAGCGCAAGGTCATCTACCAGCAGCGCAACGAGCTGCTCGAGAGCGAGGATATCTCCGAGACCACGCGCGCGATGCGCCAGGGCGTGCTGCACGACATCTTCCGCCGCTACGTGCCGGTCGAAAGCGTCGAGGAGCAGTGGGAAATTCCCGCGCTGGAGCAGGCGCTGCTGGCCGAATGCCAGCTCCGTGTGCCGGTCGGCGAGTGGCTGAAGGCCGAGCCCAACCTCGACGACGACGCGATCCTCGAGCGCATCGTGCAGGCCGGCGAGGACGCCTACGCCGCCAAGACGGCGGTCGTCGATCCGGGCGCCTGGCATCAGTTCGAGCGCAACGTGATGCTGCAGAGCCTCGACACGCACTGGCGCGAGCACCTCGCCGCGCTCGACCACCTGCGCCAGGGCATCCATCTGCGCGGCTATGCGCAGAAAAACCCGAAGCAGGAATACAAGCGCGAGTCCTTCGAACTCTTCGAGTCCCTGCTCGATACCGTGCGTGCCGATGTCACCAAGATCCTGATGACCGTGCAGATCCGCACCGAGGCACAGCTCGAGGAAGCCGAGACACCGCAGCAGGTGGAGAACGTGCAGTACCAGCACGCCGGCTACGACGAGGCGCTCGGCACCGCCGAAGGCGGGCAGGGCGGCGCACCGGCGCCGGCCAGCGCCGGACCCAAGGTTGGCCGCAACGACCCCTGCCCCTGCGGCTCGGGCAAAAAATATAAACATTGCCACGGCAAACTGAACTGACCTTCCCGCTCCGGAGATCCGCATGGCCGTCAACCTCGTCACCCCGAACCCCGTCGACCTGAAGCCCGTGGCGGGCGTGCGCCTCGGCGTCGCCGAGGCCGGCATCCGCAAGGCCAATCGCCGCGACCTCACCGTGATCGAACTCGCTGCGGGCAGTCGCGTCGCCGGTGTGTTCACCAAGAACCGTTTCTGCGCCGCACCGGTCCAGGTGTGCAAGGCCCACCTTGCGGGGGGCGCGATCCGCGCGCTGGTGATCAATACCGGCGTGGCCAACGCCGGCACCGGCGAGCCGGGCCTCGCCAACGCGCACGCCAGTTGCGCCGCGCTGGCCGGGCTGCTGGGGCTGCAGGCGGGGCAGGTGCTGCCGTTCTCGACCGGCGTGATCCTCGAGCCGCTGCCGGTCGATCGCCTGGTCGCCGGCCTGCCGAAGGCCGTCGCCGACCTGCGTGCCGAGGGCTGGTTCGACGCCGCGCACGCGATCATGACCACCGACACGCTCGCCAAGGCGGTGTCGAGGCAGGTGCAGATCGGGGGCAGGACGGTGACCCTGACCGGCATCAGCAAGGGCGCCGGCATGATCAAGCCCAACATGGCGACCATGCTCGGCTTTCTCGCCTGCGACGCCGCGGTCGCGCAGGCGCTGCTCGACGACCTCGCCAGGGAAGCGGCCGATCTGTCGTTCAACAGCATCACGGTCGACGGCGACACCTCGACCAACGACTCCTTCATCGTCATCGCCACCGGCGCCGCCGGCAACGCCGAGATCACCGACACCGCTGGCGCCGACTACCGCGCGCTGCGCGCGGCGGTGATCGAGGTTTCGATCGCCCTCGCGCAGGCCATCGTGCGCGACGGCGAGGGCGCGACCAAGTTCATGACCATTGCGGTCGAGGGCGGCACCGATCGTGACGAGTGCCGCAAGGTCGCCTACGCGGTGGCGCATTCGCCGCTGGTCAAGACCGCGTTCTTCGCCTCCGACCCCAACCTCGGCCGCATCCTGGCCGCGATCGGCTACGCCGGCATCGACGACCTCGATGTGTCGGCGCTGCGCGTGTGGCTGGGCAGCCCGGACGAGTCGGTGCTGGTTGCCGAGCACGGCGGTCGCGCGGCGAGCTACGTCGAAGAAGCGGGCGCGCGCATCATGAAGCACGCCGAACTCACCGTACGTATCGATCTCGCGCGCGGGCAGGCGAATGCCACGGTATGGACCTGCGACTTTTCGTACGACTACGTGAAGATCAACGCCGACTATCGGTCCTGAACGCAGCCAGCGCGACCCTGGCCGCCCTGCGGGGCCGGGGTTGGAGTGCTTGCGGAGGCCTGGCGGCTTCTGCCACCTCGCGTGACATCGTTCACCGGCCGCCGCGCGCGAACCTTGCCCGAGCGCCCGGAATCGGCAGAATTTGGATCCGTGATCGGTACGACCGTACCGCCCCCCCCTGGATCGCGAACTCATGCACGCTGTCAAGATCTTCTCCCACCCACTTGCGCGCGGGCTCCGGCTCGGGGCCGGGTGCGCCGTTCTGTTCGGACTGGCGGGGTCCGATGCGGACGTGCGCGCCTCCGATACCTTCTTCGCAGACATCCCGCCCGTGCTCACCGCCTCGCGGCTGGCGCAGTCGCCGCTGGACGCGCCTGCGCCGGTGACGGTCATCGACCGCGAGATGATCGCGGCCTCGGGCTTCAACGAGATCCACGACCTGCTGCGCCTGGTGCCCGGCTTTCTGGTTGCCGACAACGCGGACAGTGCGCCGGCGGTCGCCAGCCACGGCCTGGGTGACGCCTATGCGCGCCGGATCAAGGTGATGATCGACGGGCGTACGATCAACAGCCCGCTGTGGGGCAACGTCATCTGGGACAACCTGCCGCTGCGGGTCGACGACATCGACCGCATCGAGGTGGTGCGTGGCCCCAATGGCGCGGCCTATGGCGTGAACGCATTCCAGGGCGTGGTCAACATCATCACCCGTGCGCCCACCACCGAGTCCGGGCACACGCTGATCACCCGCATCGGCCGCAACGGATTCTACGATCACGGGGTGCGCCTGAACGGGACCGGCGAGGGCGCATTCGACTGGCGCCTGTCGGCTTCGCGCCGTGCGGAGACGAGCTTCGAACCGTACTATCAGGCCAAGAACCGCATTTGGCATTCATCCGAGTCGCTCACTCGCAGTACCGCCAACTTCAGCTCGACGCTGCAGCTGTCGGCCACCGATGAACTCTCCCTGCAACTCGGTTTCAGCGAAGGGCCGACACAGCGCGGCGCAGAGGCGTATTCCGACTACCCGCCGCACACCGAGCGTGATCGCGCGCTCCATCTGCACCTGGGCTGGCAGCGTCGGATCGATGCGGACTCCGGCTTGAGCCTGCAGTATTCCCAGCAGCGCGAGCAAGCGAGTGGCACCTGGCCGGTCACTCAGCGTTACCAGGATCTGGTCGCCACCTTCCCGTCGAGTCGCGACAGCGAGGTGCGCCGGCACGACCTCGAGCTGCAATACGACACCCGCCTTGGCGAACGCTTGACCGCGATGCTTGGCCTTGGGGTGCGTACCGAGCACGCGCGCTCGATGGCCTTGTTCGGAACGGGACGGTGGCTCGACGACACCCACGGTCAGGTTTTCGGCAGTGTGAGCTGGAAGCCGCTCGATGCGCTCACGGTCGGTCTTGGTGGCACGCTCGAGTACCACGATTACAGCGGCCAGCTGTTCTCGCCGCGCTTGGCGCTCAACCACGCCCTCGGTGCCGACGCCGCGTTGCGGTTCTCGACCGGCACCGCCTATCGCGCGCCCAGCCTGATGGAGTCGCGTGCCTTCCAGACCGACCGCCAGGACGGCGTGATCCGCCGGATACACTACCGGGTGTTCGATCCGCTGGAGAGTGAGCGCATGCGCTTCGTCGATCTCGGCTATGTGGCGCAGCTGCGCTCGCTTGGCGTGATGCTGGATGCACGCCTATTCCGCGAGCACTACCGACGCTTCATCGACGACAAGAGTTGCTGGGCGCATACCTGTCCGCGCCCGGAGCCCGCCGACTACCTGCCGATCGATCCTGGCAAGAAGAGCTTCTATTTCTTCAACGCCAACGACTTCCGCATGACCGGCGCCGAGTTCACCCTTGACTGGCGGCGCGAGGGCTGGGGCAGGGCGGTGCTGTCGCAGGCCTTCATCCGCATCGATGGCGGCGAGCCTTACAGCGATCGCGACATCCCCGAAAGCGCGCCGGATTCCATGACCTCGCTGCTGCTGATCAAGGAACTGCCAGGGCGCTGGCAGGCGAGCCTGGGCTATTACCACAACGCTCGCTACTACTGGATGAACGGTGGCGACATCGTGCCGAGTTCCGACCGCGTCGATCTGCGGCTCGCCCGCCGCTTCGGCGCGCCGGGTTCGGACAACGAGTTCTCGATCTCGGCGCTCAGCGTGAAGGGACGTTACGTGGACTTCCATGAAGGCAAGTTCAGGCACGAGCCGCAGCTCTTCGCAACCCTCCGGATCGGCTGGTGAGCGGACGGTGAGGGGATCGGTTCGGCGCTCCGGATGGACGGGCTCGCTGCGCAGGAGCGTCTTCGCGGCGCTCGGCCTCGTGCTTGCGCTCGCCGTTCCCGGCGCGGCGGCGATGGACGTCGCGGTGCTGCTGTCCGAAACCGAGGGGCGTAGCCGGGAGTTCATGGACGCCCTGGACGGTGCGCTCAGGCCAGGCAAGCATCGGCTCAGCGCGGCGGGTGTCGCCAGCGCGACGCCCGCCGCCGAAATGCTTGCCCGTGCGGAGCTCGTGCTCGCCGTCGGGCTGCCCGCCGCCGAGCGCGCCCTGCGCGACAGCACGCGCCCGGTGCTGGCGGTCCTCGTCGGTGAGCGCGACATCGCGCGCCTGCGCCAGGCGCATCCGGGCCGGGGACTCGGCGCCGTGGTGCTCGACCAGCCACTCGAGCGCTACATGCGGCTCGTGCGTGCGGTATTGCCCGATGCGCAGCGCGTCGGCGTGCTGCTCGGCCCCGACAGCCGTGTGCTGATCAATGGGCTGGTGCCGGCCGCGGGCGCGGTGCGACTGCAGCTCGGTGTCCAGCAAGTAAGTGCGCTGTCCGAACTGGTGCCCGCACTCGATACCCTGCTGTTCGAGGGTGGGGCGTTGCTGCCGCTGCCCGACAGCTTCGTCTCCGGTCCGGCGGCAGCGCGTACGATCCTGCTCACCAGCTATCGCCATCGCAGCCCGGTGTTCGCCCACTCCGCGGCCTATGTCACGGCCGGCGCACTGGCTGCGGTGTTCAGCACCCCGGAGCACATTGCGGCCGATGTCGCCGAGCTGCTCGGCAGCGCGACCGATCCTGCGGCGGTGGTACGCAAGGTCCGCCATCCAAGGCGCTTCGGCGTCGCAGTCAATCGCGCGGTCGCGCGTGCGCTTGGCCTCGTCGTCGCCGACGAACAGGTACTGCGCGAACGCGTGGCGCAAGGAGCGAGCGAATGAGGCAGCGCCTGTCCCGTTACTCGCTGCGCCGGCAGATGCTGCTCGTGCTGTGGCTTCCGAGCGTGTTCTTCATGCTGTGCGTGGCCATCATCCATGTCCACCAGAGCAGCCGGGCGCTCGACCAAGCCCTGCTCGAACGCGGCAGTGCGATGGTGAGCTTCCTCGCGCCAGCCGCCGAGTACGTGCTCGTCTCGGGCAACAGCGATGCGTTGGCGTCTCTGATGGCGCAGGCGCAGGGTCAGCCCGACGTGATCGGGGTCGCGTTCTACGATGCGGCCGGCAAGGTGCTCGCGGCGTCCGGCGAGGGAGTGCGCGGACCGGTCCGCGAGGGGCCGCCGCCGGCCGACCCGATGCTGATCGAGAAGGCGCCCGGATGGCTGGCTTTCGACGCACCGGTGCTTGCCCAACCGGCGAGCGTGGACGACTACGCCGACCCTACGGTCGTGGGTCGCGCCGAACTCGTCGGACGTGTGCGCGTGACCGTCGGCACCGCACGCCTGGATGCCGACAAGCGGGATGTGTTGCTGACGGTCATCGTCGTGGTGATCCTGGCGCTTGCAGGTGCGATGGTGATGGCGGTCCGGCTGGCAGGCTCGGTCGGTGCGCCGGTGGCGGCACTGGTGGCTGCGGTCGGGCGCATGGCCGACGGCGATCTGGCCGCGCGTGTGCCGGCGAGTGCGCGCAACCACGAGTTGCAGGCGCTCGAAGCCGGTTTCAACGCGATGGCGGAGGCGATCGCAGACAGCCAGCACACCCTGCAGGCGCGCGTCGATGAGGCGACGGTCCAGCTCGCCTGGCAGGCACGCCACGATGCGCTCACCGGCCTCGCCAACCGTCGCGCCTTCGAGGAGCGCATCGAGCACGCGGTTGGCGCGCACCGCCGCTTCGGCGATGTCGCCACCCTGCTGTACATCGACCTCGATCGCTTCAAGGCGGTCAACGACACCTGCGGGCATGCGGCCGGCGACCGTCTGCTGTGCGACCTCGGCGGGCTGTTGCGCGGTCGCCTGCGTGTCGACGACGAGGTGTTCCGCCTCGGCGGCGACGAATTCGCGGTGATTCTGCGCGGCTGCAGCCGGGAGGACGCGCGGCGGCTCGCCGACGGGCTGTGCACCGCGATCGCCGAGTTCGCGTTCGAATGTGGCGATCAGGTCTTTCACATTGGCGCCAGCATCGGCCTCGCGCGCATGGACGACGAGCTGCACGACGCCGCGGCGCTGATGCTGGCGGCCGATCAGGCCTGCTACGCGGCCAAGCACGGTGGCCGCGGCCACGTTGTCGAGCACGAGTTCGGCCTCGGCCGCGGCCGCGGCACGCCCAGGACCGTGTAGCCGCGCTCGGGGTCTTGCCGTCGTCGCAGTGTGGTGAAGGGGCCTGCGTAAGCGGCGCCAGTCGTGAGGGGGCGGGTTTTCGGATCTGTTTGCGCCGCTCGATTTCCGTAACGGCTTCGCGGCCGCCGCCGCTCCTACAAAGAACCGGTGTGGTCCTGGCGGAGGTTCGCCGCTTCCGCCGTTCCTGCACGTTTGGTACGGGCCGTTTCTGTAGGAGCGCCGGAAGGCGCGAACATTGCGGCGAAGGAGGTGCGACACGGGTGGGAGCGCCGGGCTCGCGGCTGCCGCCGCTCCTACAGAAAAGCGTTGCGGCTTCAGGGGTTTGTAGGAGCGGCGGAAGCCGCGAGCATTTCTGCGGGCGAGCCGACGCCTTCCGTCAGGGCGGCAGAAGCGTCCGCCTGCCGGGGACGGGTTCGTTCAGTGCAGCGCCTTCGGTACCGCGAGCACGAAGGCCGGGATCTCCGCCTCGAACTCGTGGCCGTCGTCGGCGCGCATGCGGTAGCTGCCCTGCATGGTGCCGACCGGCGTGCCCAGCACGCAGCCGCTGGTGTAGCGGAAGGCCTGGCCGGGGGCGAGCGTCGGTTGCTCGCCGATCACGCCCTGGCCGTGGACCTCTTGCAGCTTGCCGTTGCCGTCGGTGATCAACCAATGGCGGGCGAGCAGCCGGGCGGCCGTCTCGCCAGTGTTGAGGACGGTGACGTGGTAGGCGAAAACGTAGTGCTCGTCCTGCGGATGGGACTGCTCGGCGACGTATTCCGCGACCGCGGTGACCTGGATGCGGTAAGGCTCGGTCTCGCTCATCGACTTTTGTTCTCTGTCGGGAAGGGGGCAGGCGTTAAAATACCAGCTTTTTCCGGAAGCTCCCGCCATGTCGAACGCCGCACCGTCCCCGCTCACTGCCCTGTCCCCGCTCGATGGTCGCTACCACGGCAAGGTCGCCGGCCTGCGCGAGCACTTCTCGGAGCATGGCCTGATCCGCAACCGCGTGCGGGTCGAGGTCGAATGGCTGAAGGCGCTCGCCGCCGAGTCCGCGTTGGCCGAGATCGCCCCGTTCTCGGCGGCGACGGTGGCCGAGCTCGACGCCGTGGTGGCGAACTTCTCGACCGACGACGGCGAGGCGGTGAAGGCGATCGAGGCCACCACCAACCACGACGTCAAGGCGATGGAGTACTGGCTCAAGAAGCGCCTCGGGCACAACGCCGAGGTGATGAAGGTGTCCGAGTTCATCCACTTCGCGTGCACGTCGGAAGACATCAACAACACCTCGCATGCGCTGATGCTCGCCGAAGGCCGCGACCGCGTGCTGCTGCCGGCGCTCGACGCGGTGATCGCGCGCTTCCGTGAGCTGGCGCATGCGCTCGCCGACCTGCCGATGCTGTCGCGCACCCACGGCCAGCCTGCCAGCCCGACCACGCTCGGCAAGGAGATGGCCAACATCGCCGCGCGCCTGATGCGCGCCCGCGCCGCGATCGCCGGCGTCGCCATGTGCGCCAAGTTCAACGGCGCGGTGGGCAACTACAACGCCCACCTGTCGGCCTGGCCCGCCTTCGACTGGGAAGGCTTCAACCGCCGCTTCGTCGAATCGCTCGGCCTCACCTTCAACGAATACACCATCCAGATCGAGCCGCACGACGCCATGGCCGAGCTCTTCGACGCCATCGCCCGTGCCAACACCATGCTGATCGACGCCTGCCGCGACATCTGGATGTACATCTCGCTCGGCTACTTCAAGCAGAAGTTGAAGGAAGGCGAGGTCGGCTCCTCGACCATGCCGCACAAGGTCAACCCGATCGACTTCGAGAACGCCGAGGGCAACTTCGGTATCGCCAATGCGGTGCTCAAGCACTTCGCCGAGAAGCTGCCGATCTCGCGCATGCAGCGCGACCTCACCGATTCCACGGTGCTGCGCAACATGGGCGTGGGCTTCGGCCACACCGTGCTCGCCCTCGACAGCTGTCTGCGCGGGCTCGGCAAGCTCGAGGCCGAGCCCGCCCGCCTGGCGGCCGACCTCGACGACTGCTGGGAGGTGCTTGCCGAGCCGGTGCAGACGGTGATGCGCCGCTACGGCATCGAGAACCCCTACGAGCAGTTGAAGGCGATGACCCGCGGCAAGGGCATCACCCGCGAGGCGCTGCAGGACTTCGTGCGTACGCTGGCGATCCCCGCCGAGGCGCGCGACCACCTGCTGGCGATGACGCCTGCGAGCTACGTCGGCAAGGCCGCTGAACTCGCCCGCCGCATCTGATCCTGCCAAGCCCCGTCGCCGGCTGCGCGCTGGCGCAACTTTCGACGCCACCCTCGCGGTGGCGTCTGCACAACAAGGAGCCCGCAATGGCCTTCGCCGACAACCTGAAAACCCTGCCCGGCATCTCCCACCTCGCCGCGCTGAACCTGATCGACGCCGCCGACGCGGTCGTCGCCACCATCGAGAACAAGCCCGGCCAAGCGGGCTCGCTCTCTGTCTACAACCATCTCGCCCAGCTCTACGGCGCGATCTCGCCCGAGGCGGCGAAGAAGGGCCTGGAGCTCTACGCCGAGCACACCGAGGACGCCCGCGCCCACCCCGGCAAGCACCCCAACATCGACCGCCTGATCGGTCTCATCGAGCGCGGCGAGACGCTGCGCGTGAAGCAGGTGTTTGCGGTGTGATGTGTGGGGCGGCGCGACCGTTCGCGTGCCGCCGATCCAGCCGCGAATTCGCGAGCCGTTGAATTCCGGAGCCGGCTCGCCGGGTTTTCTGTAGGAGCGGCGGCAGCCGCGAACACGGTCTCTGGGTCGAGCGAGCCGCGCATTCCGCACGCCAGCGTTCGCGCCTTCCGGCGCTCCTACGAAAAGCACCGCGGACCGGCGCCGTGTGCGCCCCTATGCACCTCCGCCGCTGCCCTGTAGGAGCGGCGGCAGCCGCGAACACGGTCTCTGGGTCGAGCGAGCCGCGCATTCCGCACACCAGCGTTCGCGCCTTCCGGCGCTCCTGCAGACACGAAAAAGGCGCCACGCGGGCGCCTTTTTCGTGTCGGGACGTCGGGCCTCAGACCACCGCTTCTTCCTTTTCCTTCTTCGGCTTGATGAACTGCTCGCGCGACACGCCCAGCCACATCACCAGCGGGCTCGCCACCAGCACCGAGGAGTAGATGCCGAAGCAGATGCCGATCGTCAGCGCGAGCGAGAAGTAGTACAGCGTCTCGCCGCCGAAGATCAGCATCGACAGCACCATCACCTGCGTGCTGCCGTGGGTGATCACGGTGCGCGAGATCGTGCTCGTGATCGCGTGGTCCAGCACCTGCGGCGTGCTCATGCTGCGCTTCTTCTTGAACGTTTCGCGCACGCGGTCGAACACCACCACCGACTCGTTCACCGAATAACCCAGCACCGCCAGTACCGCCGCCAGCACCGGCAGCGAGAACTCCCACTGGAAGAAGGCGAAGAAGCCCAGGATGATGATGATGTCGTGCAGGTTGGCGATGATTGCCGACACCGCGAAGCGCCACTCGAAGCGCAGCGCGAGGTAGATCATGATGCCCACGATCACCAGCAGCAGCGCCATCGCACCATCGGTGGCGAGCTCCTTGCCGACCTGAGGGCCGACGAACTCCACCCGGCGCAGCTCGGGGGGCGAGCTCGAGACCTGCTTGAGCGTGTTCATCACCGTTTCGGACACGCTGGAGGTGTCCAGGCCCTCGCGGTTGGGCAGGCGGATCAGCAGGTCGCGCGCGCTGCCGAAGTTCTGCACCTGCGCGTCGGGGTAGCCGCTGCCGGCGAGCGCGCTGCGGATCGGCTCGAGCTGCGGCGCCTCGGCATAGCTCACCTCGACCAGCGTGCCGCCGGTGAACTCCACCGACAGGTGCAGGCCACGGGTGGTGAGGAAGAACACCGCGAGCACGAAGGTGAGCAACGAGATGACGTTGAACACCAGCGCGTGGCGCATGAACGGGATGTCTTTCTTGATGCGGAAGAATTCCATGATCGTGTTTCCTGTGCGTTCGTCCGCTTACTTGCCTTCCGGCTTCCACACCTGGCCGATCGACAGGCTGTCGATCTTGCGGCGACGGCCGTAGATGAAGTTCACCAGCATCCGTGACACCAGGATGGCGCTGAACATCGAGGTCAGGATGCCCAGGCAGTGCACCACCGCGAAGCCGCGCACCGGGCCGGAGCCGAACACGAGCAGCGCAATGCCGGCGATCAAGGTGGTGATGTTGGAGTCGAGGATGGTGTCCCAGGCGCGGTCGTAGCCGGCGGCGATCGCCGCCTGCGGGCTGGCGCCGTTGCGCAGTTCCTCGCGGATGCGCTCGTTGATCAGCACGTTGGCGTCGATCGCCATGCCGAGCGTGAGCGCCATCGCCGCGATGCCGGGCAGGGTCAGCGTGGCCTGCAGCAGCGACAGCAGCGCCACCAGCAGCAACAGGTTGGCGGCAAGCGCAATCGACGACACCAGGCCGACCAGCAGGTAGTAGCCGCACATGAACACGACGATCGCGAGGAAGCCCCACAGCGTCGAGTTGAAGCCCTTCTGGATGTTCTCGGCGCCCAGGCTGGGGCCGACGGTGCGTTCCTCGATGATCTCCATCGGCGCCGCCAGCGAACCGGCGCGCAGCAGCAGGGCGACGTCATTGGCCTCCACGGTGGTCATGCGGCCCGAGATCTGTACGCGCCCGCCGCCGATCTCGCTGCGGATCACCGGCGCGGTCACGACCTCGCCCTTGCCCTTCTCGAACAGCAGGATGGCCATGCGCTTGCCGACGCTCTCGCGCGTGACGTCGCGGAAGATGCGTGCGCCGGCGGCGTCCAGCGTCAGGTGCACCGCGGGCTCGTTGGTCTGGCCGTCGAAGCCGGGCTGGGCGTCGGTGAGGCGGTCGCCGGTGAGCACGACCTGCTTCTTGACCAGCAGCGGCGAGCCGCCGCGCTCGTTGTAGAGCTCGGTGCCGAAGGGCACGCTGCCGGCGAGCGCCTGCTCGACCGCGCCCGGGGTGTCGTCCACCATTCGCACTTCCAGCGTGGCGGTGCGGCCGAGGATGTCCTTGGCCTTGGCCACGTCCTGCACGCCGGGCAGCTGCACCACGATGCGCTCGGCGCCCTGCTGCTGGATCACCGGCTCGGCGACGCCGAGCTCGTTGATGCGGTTGTGCAGGGTGGTGATGTTCTGCTTGATGGCGAAGTCGCGCATCGTCTGCTGCGCGAGCGGGGTCAGCGTCGCGATCAGCTTGAGCTCGTCGGCGGCGTCGTCGCGCTCGGTGAGCTGGAGGTCGGCGGTGCTGTCCAGGATCGCGCGCCGTCCCGCCTCGCGCTGGGCGCCATCGCGGAAGCGGATCACCACGGTGTTGCCTTCGCGGGTGATGCCGGCATGGCGCACGCTCTTGTCGCGCATCAGGGTGCGCAGGTCGCCGGTAGTGGCGTCGAGGCGCTTGGTGAGCGCGCCCGGCATGTCCACCTCGAGCAGGAAGTGCACCCCGCCGCGCAGGTCGAGGCCGAGGTACATCGGCAGCGCCTGGATCGAGGTCAGCCAGCTCGGCGAGGCCGACAGCAGGTTGAGCGCGACCACGTAGGACGGGTCGGCGGCATCGGGGTTGAAGGTCCGCTCGATGACGTCCTTGGCGCGCAGCTGGGTGTCGGTGTCCGTGAACCGGGCGCGCACGCTGGTGGGGTCGGAGAAGATGCCGGTGTTGTCGATGCCGGCAGCCTTGAGCGCGTTGGCGATGCGGTCGGTCGTGGCCGCCGTGTCGAGCTTGAGCGTGGCCTTGGCGCTGGACACCTGCACCGCCGGCACCTCGCCGTAAAAGTTGGGCAGGGTGTAGATCAGCCCCCAGAGCAGCACGAGGCCGATCAGGAGGTTCTTCCAGAGTGGGTAGCGGTTCATCGTCGGCGGGAAAGTGGGGTGGAGCGAAGCCAGCTGCGGCACCGTCCGCTAAGGTCGGGTGCGAGCGCCAGGGGCCCGGATGGCTGCGTGGGCGTGGGGCAGCGCGCGTGGCGGTCCGCACGGGGCCGCGGCAGGCTGGCGGTTGGCCATCACAACCTGCCGCGTTGGGTGCCGGGTTACAGCGCCTTCAGCGTGCCCTTGGGCAGCACGGTGGCCACGGCCTGCTTCTGCACGGCGACCACGGTATTGGGGGCGACTTCGATCTGCACGAAGCTGTCGCCGACGTCGACGACACGGCCGGCGATGCCGCCGCCGGTGACGACCTCGTCACCCTTGGCGAGTGCCTCGACCATGGCCTTGTGTTCCTTGGCGCGCTTCATCTGCGGGCGGATCATCAGGAACCACAGCACCACGAACATCAGGATCAGCGGCAGCAGGCCCATCAGGCCGCCAGTGGGATCGGCGGCACCTGCGGCCTGCGCGTAGGCATTGGAAATCAGCACGTTGAAACTCCAGTTGAACAAAAAAGCGATGAAGTATATCAGTAGCCGGGAGGGCACCCAGGGCAGGTGAGACGCCGACGGCGACCAAGGGTTCAGGTGGTGCCGGTGGCGCGCTCGCTGCGAAAGCGCTCCACGTAGGCCGCGAACGTGCCGCTGGCGATGGCCGCGCGCAGCTCGGCGGTCAGCGCCTGGTAGTAGCGCAGGTTGTGCATCGTGTTGAGCATGCTGCCGAGGATCTCGCCGGCGCGGTGCAGGTGATGCAGGTAGGCGCGGCTGAAGTTGCGGCAGGTGTAGCAGTCGCAGCTCGGGTCGAGCGGCCGGGTGTCGGCCTTGTGCACCGCGTTCTTGATCTTGATGTCGCCGTAGCGGGTGAACAGCCAGCCGTTGCGCGCGTTGCGGGTGGGCATGACGCAGTCGAACATGTCGATGCCGGCAGCCACGCCCGCGACGATGTCCTCGGGCGTGCCCACGCCCATCAGGTAGCGCGGCTTGCCTTGCGGCAGGCGCGGCGCGGTGTGGGCGAGGATGCGCGCCATGTCTTCCTTGGGTTCGCCCACCGAGAGGCCGCCGATGGCGAAACCGTGGAAGCCGATCTCTTCGAGCGCGGCCTGCGACTCGTCGCGCAGGTCCTCGTACATGCCGCCCTGGACGATGCCGAACAGCGCGTTGGTGTTGCCCAAGCGGTCGAACTCGTCGCGCGAGCGCTTGGCCCAGCGCTGCGACAGACGCATCGACTTTGCGGCCTCGTCGCGGGTGGCGGGGTAGGGCGTGCATTCGTCGAAGATCATCACGATGTCCGAGTTCAGCACGCTCTGGATCTGCATCGAGATCTCGGGGGTGAGGAAAAGCCTGGCGCCGTCGATCGGGCTGGCGAACTTGACGCCTTCTTCGGTGATCTTGCGCAGCGCGCCCAGGCTGAAGACCTGGAAGCCGCCCGAGTCGGTGAGGATGGGCTTGTCCCAGGCCATGAAGCGGTGCAGGCCCTGGTGCGCGGCGATGATGTCCAGCCCCGGGCGCAGCCACAGGTGGAAGGTGTTGCCCAGGCAGATCTGTGCGCCGATGTCGGCGAGCATCGCCGGCGTCATCGCCTTGACCGTGCCATAGGTGCCGACCGGCATGAACACCGGGGTCTCGACCACGCCGTGGGCGAGCGTGAGGCGGCCGCGGCGGGCGCCGCCGTCGGTGGTGAGGAGTTCAAACTGCATCGTCGTTGTTGTCGTTCTCGGAGTCGTTCTTGCGGGTGATGAACATCGCGTCGCCGTAGCTGAAGAAGCGATAGCGCGCTTCCACGGCGTGGGCGTAGGCGCGGCGGATGCTGTCCATGCCGGCGAAGGCGGACACCAGCATCATCAGCGTGGATCTGGGCAGGTGGAAGTTGGTGACCAGCGCATCGACGACCTGGAAGTGGAAGCCGGGCAGGATGAATATCTCGGTCTCGCCGCTGCCGGCCTCAAGCGTGCCCTCCTGCGCGGCCGCCTCGAGCGCACGCATGCTGGTGGTGCCGACCGCGATCACGCGTCCGCCGGCGGCGCGGGTGGTGGCGATGGCGTCCACGGTCGCCTGCGGGATCACGTAGCGCTCGCGGTGCATGCGGTGCTCGCCGAGGTCGTCCACCCGCACCGGCTGGAAGGTGCCAGCGCCGACGTGGAGGGTCAGCCACGCGCACTTTGCACCGCGCTCGGCGATGCGCGCGAGCAGCGCGTCGTCGAAGTGCAGGCCGGCGGTGGGGGCGGCGACCGAGCCGGGTTCGCGTGCGTACACGGTCTGGTAGCGCGACTCGTCGGCCTCGCCGGCGGCGCGCTGGATGTAGGGCGGCAGCGGCAGCTTGCCGTGGCGCTCGAGCAGCGCGAACAGGTCCTCATCGGCCGGAAAGCGCAGGTGATAGAACTCGCCGACGCGGCCCAGCACCTCGACCTCGAAGGCATCGGCCAGGCGCATGCGGCTGGCGGTCTTCGGCGACTTGCTGGCGCGCACCTGGGCGAGCGCCTCGTGCGGCCCTACCGCGCGCTCGATCAGCACCTCGACCTGGCCGCCGCTGTCCTTGATGCCGTGCAGGCGGGCATGGATCACCCGGGTGTCGTTGAACACCAGCAGGTCATCGGGGCCGACGAGCCCGGCGAGGTCAGCGAAGCCCTCGTCGTCGATCTGCGGAGCCGCGCCTGGTCGCGGGCTCAGCACCAGCAGGCGGCTGCCACTGCGCTCGGGCAGCGGCGCTTGCGCGATCAGTTCGGCGGGCAGTGTGTAGTCGAAATCGGCGAGAGTGAGGGGCATCGTGTCGTGCTTGAGTTGGGTGGCCGGCGCAGGGCGCGATGCGCGCCGGACGAGGTTTGCTTGCCGGCCCGCGGCTTGTTCAGGGATAATGCGCGTCCCGTGCCGGGATGGCGGAATCGGTAGACGCAGCGGATTCAAAATCCGCCGCCGCAAGGTGTGTGGGTTCGAGTCCCACTCTCGGCACCAGTACTTCAATCAACGCGCCGCTTGAGAGCCGCCATCGGCGCCGGCCAGGTGGCCGCGCATCGCGGTCTTGATCTCCGGGTTCGATCACTGCCGGTTTTTCCGTGCGGCGCTTCTGGCCCGCGATTCTGTAGCGCTCCCGGCCGAAAATCAAATCACGCGAAGTTCTGCTTGGCGCGCGCGCCGTCGCTGATTGCGCGCACGGCAGGGTGCGTGAGCCTGCGCTCGACCGAGATCGCGTAGTAGGTTTCGGTCACTCCGCTCGCGTCGCCCAGATGTACCAGCCCGCCCTGGCGGCAGAGCTGTTCGCCCACCAGTGAGGCGCTCGGGAAGATGCCGGCGCCGGCTTCGGCGAAGGCGCGCATCAGCGCGCTGTCGTCGAATTCGCCGACGATGCGCGGGCGCAGGGCGGCGGCTTCGATCCAGCGCAGCAGCGGGCCGCGCACGCTCGCTTCCACCCCCGGCAGCAGCAGCGGCGCACCGTCGAGGCGGGCCGGAAAATCTCCCTTGAGGCGCGCCGCGAGTGCGGGCGAAGCATAGAACCCGATCGTCGACTCGCCGAGTGCGTGGCTGAAGCCGCGCACGTCCATGTTCGGCGGCAGCGGGCTGTCGGCGAGCACCACGTCGAGCTTGTGGATCGCCAGTTCGCCGAGCAGGGCGTCGAACTTGCCCTCGCGGCACACGATCCGCATCGGCTCGGGCAGGTCCATCGACGGCGCCAGCAGCAGCCAGGCGATCGCTTTCGGCACGACGTCGGCGATGCCGACGCGGAACGGCACCGCGCGCCCGGTGGCACGGCTCTGCAGCGCTGCCTCGAGCTCGTTGCCGAGGCGGAAGATCTCCTCGACGTAGTCCAGCACCATGCGCCCGGTCTCGGTCAGCACCAGGCCGCGGCCCTGGCGCTTGAACAAGCTGACGCCGAGATCGGTCTCGAGCGTGGCGATCTGCCCCGACAGGGTCTGCGGTGCCAGCCCGGAACGTTCGGCCGCGCGCACGATCCCACCGGCACGGGCCACGGTCCAGAAATGGTGGAGCTGCTTGTAGTTGAGCATGCGGTCGCCCCTGGCGGGTGGATTGGATACTTCGTAAAAATCAGAGAAACATTCTGTTGAACCGAGATTTTATCGAACAGTCTGAGCGTTAGTATCCGTCGAAGCACATCGCCCGACGGTGACTGTGCAATAACAGAAGGAGACTGGACATGCGTATCGACCTGCAATGCGATGGTGTGGAGACCGCCCCCGGGCTGCGCGACTATGTGGCGCAGCGCATGCGTTCCGCGATCGGCCGCTTTCGCGACCACATCCAGTGGGCGCGCGTGAAGGTGGCGGACGTGAATGGCGCCGAAGGCGCGGCGGACAAGCGCTGCGTGGTGCAGCTCAAGTTGCGCAACCTGCCTGACGTGGTGTTCGCGATCACCCAGCTTGAAGTGCGCGCTGCGGTCGACGAGGCTGCCGATCGTGTCGCCCGCGTGCTCGCCCAGCGCGTGCGCCGCCACCAGCGCCCGGCCCGCGGTCCCGCGATCGCCGTGCTGCAGGCCTGAGCATCACCGCTTTTCAAAGTCCGTCGCCGGACTCCGCAGGTGCGCGGGGACGGCACCAAAACAATTCGACGATTCCCTTCCGGAGGACATCCACCATGGAACAACGCATCTCAACCCTGGGCCGTGCCGAAGCTTCGGTGCTGCAGACCAACAAGGTCATCCGCAACACCTACATGCTGCTGTCGCTGACGCTGGCCTTTTCGGCGCTGACTGCTGGCCTGTCGATGGCGATGGGCGCGCCGCGCCTGGGCATCATCGTCACCCTGCTCGGCTACTTCGGCCTGCTGTTCGCCACCACCAAGTTCCGCGACAGCAGCCTGGGCATCGTATTCGTGTTCGCGCTGACCGGCTTCATGGGCTTCACGCTCGGCCCGATCATCTCGTCCTATTTGGCGCTGCCCAACGGCGCCAGCATCGTGATGCAGGCGATGGCCGGCACCGCGGCGATTTTCCTGGGCCTGTCGGCCTACGCGGTGACGAGCAAGAAGGACTTCTCCTTCATGGGCGGCTTCCTGATGGTGGGCATCCTGGTGGCCTTTCTGGCCGGCCTGGGCGCGATCTTCTTCGAGATCCCGGCCTTGTCGCTGACCGTGTCGGCCGCCTTCGTGCTGCTGATGTCCGGCCTCATCCTGTTCGAGACCAGCAATATCATCCATGGTGGCGAGACCAACTACATCATGGCCACGGTGTCGCTGTTCGTGTCGATCTTCAACCTCTTCACCAGCCTGCTGCACCTGCTCGGCTTCGCCAACAACGACTGAGCGCCGGCCCGCGGCGCGGGCCTGAAGCATCTCCGGGGCGGTGGCCGCAAGGCGCCGCCCCGCGTTTTTTCGGGGCGGGCGCCGCACGTGCGGGAAACTTCGCGGCGGGCGTTACAATGGCGAACTTTTTGACTGGAACAGGCCGGGATGAAGACCACCTTTCTTGATTTCGAAACGGCGATCTCCGAACTCGAGGAAAAGATCGACCAGCTCCGCTTCGTTCAGGACGACCCCGCGGTCGATATTTCCGACGAGATCAAGCGCCTCGAGGCCAAGAGCCAGTCGTTGACCAAGGAGCTCTACGCCAAGCTCAGCCCTTGGCAGATCGCCCAGGTCGCACGCCATCCGCAGCGTCCCTACACGCTCGATTACGCCAGCCTGATCTTCACCGACTTCCACGAACTGCATGGCGATCGCAGCTACGCCGACGACAAGGCGATCGTCGGCGGCCTGGCGCGTTTCAATGGCCAGGCCTGCGTGGTGATCGGCCACCAGAAGGGTCGCGACACCAAGGAAAAGATCGCGCGTAACTTCGGCATGCCGCGCCCCGAGGGCTATCGCAAGGCAATGCGCTTGATGAAGCTCGCCGAGAAGTTCGCGCTGCCGGTGTTCACCTTCGTCGACACCCCCGGCGCCTATCCGGGCATCGGCGCCGAAGAGCGCGGCCAGTCCGAGGCGATCGGCCACAGCATCTACCTGATGTCCGAGCTCAAGACGCCGATCATCAGCACCATCATCGGCGAGGGTGGTTCGGGCGGCGCGCTCGCGATCGCGGTCGCCGACCAGGTGCTGATGCTGCAGTACTCCACCTACTCGGTGATCTCGCCCGAAGGCTGCGCTTCCATCCTGTGGAAGAGCGCCGAGAAGGCCGCCGACGCCGCCGAGACGATGGGCATCACCGCGCCGCGGCTGAAGTCGCTCAACCTCATCGACAAAGTGGTGGACGAGCCGGTCGGTGGCGCCCACCGCGACCATCGCGCGATGGCGGCGACGCTCAAGCGCGCGCTCGGTGACGCGCTGCGCGAGCTTGAAGTGCTGTCGCCTTCCGAACTGGTTGCGCAGCGCTACGAGAAGCTGATGAGCTACGGCCGCTACAAGGAAAAGGCGGCCTGATCCTGCCGGCGCGATGAGCGTCCCGCCGCACGACGCGCTGCTCGAGTCCGCGGCCGCGGTCCTCGCCGCGGCCGGCCTCGCCGCGCACGGCCGGGTGTGCTGCGCGCTCTCGGGGGGCGTCGATTCGGTGGTGCTGCTCGAGGTCTTGCGTCGCCTGCAGGCGCGCTTCGGTTTTCGGCTGAGCGCCGCCCATGTCGATCACGGCCTCAGCCCCAGCGCCGGGGTGTGGGCGC
Source organism: Thauera sp. (assembly GCA_023150215.1). Classification (GTDB taxonomy): domain Bacteria; phylum Pseudomonadota; class Gammaproteobacteria; order Burkholderiales; family Rhodocyclaceae; genus Thauera. The sequence goes on from JAKLLJ010000008.1 coordinate 20,281, forward strand.
AGGCCTGCGAACGGCGCTGCGCGCAGGCCGGCATCCCGCTGCAGGTGTTCCGCGTTGCGATCGACCGCAATCACGCGGACGGCCTCGAGGCCGCCGCGCGCGTGGCTCGTCTGGGCGCGCTCGAGGAGGTGGCTTGCGACTGGCTCGCGTTCGCCCACCACCAGGACGACCAGGCCGAAACCCTGCTTTTTCGCCTGTTGCGCGGCAGCGGCGTGCGCGGCGCGGCGGCGATGCGGCCGATCGCGCCCGGCGCGGGAGGGCGGCCCGGCCGCCTGCGTCCGCTGCTCGGCGTGCGGCGTGCGCAGATCCTCGCCTGGGCGCAGGCGCAGGGCTTGGACTGGGTCGAGGACGAGAGCAACGCCGAGCTCCGTTTCACCCGCAATGCGATCCGTCATCGCCTGCTGCCGGTGGCGCAAGACCTGTTCCCGACCGCCGTGCCGGTGCTCGCGCGTGCGGCGGCGCATTTCGCTGCGGCCGACGCATTGCTCGGCGAGCTCGCCGCGCTCGACGTGGCATCCTGCGGCGGGGTGCCGCTGCAGCGCGCTGCGCTGCTCGCGCTCAGCCCGCAGCGCCAGGCCAACCTGCTGCGCTGGCTGTTGTTGCGCGAGGGCGCGCAGATGCCGTCCGCGGCCCGCCTCGGCGAGGCCTTGCACCAATTGCGCGCCTGCGATCTCGCCCACCCGCTGCGGCTGGCGCTCGGCGCCTGGGCGTGCTGTGCCTATCGCGACCGGGTATGGCTGGAGCCGGCGGCGCCGTCCGCCCCGCTGGCGCAGCGCTGGTGCGGCGAGCAGGCGCTGCGCTGGGGGGAGGACGAGGTTTGCTTCGCCGCAACGATCGGGGTGGGGCTGGACCGTGTCCGACTCGCGCAGGCTGCGGAACTGGTCCTCGCTCCGCGCGTGGCGGGGATGCGCCTCCGCCTGCATCCGGAGCGTCCGCGCCGGGCGTTGCGCAAGCTGTGCCAGGAGGCTGGCCTCCCCGACTGGCTGCGCGACCGGCTGCCGGTGTTGTGGGCCGACGGCGAGCCGGCCTGGGTGGGCGGCATCGGCGTGGCGGCCGCATTTGCGGCGGCGCCTGCCGAACCCGCGGTGCTGCCGTGCTGGCAGATCGCCGCGCGCACTGCCGGTGCGAAGCCCTGCGCGGGTTAGCGTGCCTAGGCGACGCGGGGCGTGCCGCCGAGCGCGGGGCTCAGCTGCGCAGCGTGGTCAGCAGTTGCGCCAGTTCCACCGCCGAGCGCACTTCCATCTTCTCGAAGATGCGTGAGCGGTGGGCCTCGACGGTACGCATCGAGATCGACAGCTCGTCGGCGATCACCTTGTTGTACTTGCCTTCCAGGATCAGCTCCATGACCTCGCGCTCGCGCTGGGTCAGCGTAGCCAGGCGCGCCTCGACCGTCTCGCGACTGGCGGCGGCGCGCTGGCGCTCGTTGTCGGTGGCGAGCGCCTTTTCGACCAGGTCGACCAGGTCGTGGTCCTTGAACGGCTTCTCGATGAAGTGAAAGGCGCCCTTCTTGAGTGCGGCGACCGCCATCGGCACGTCGCCGTGGCCGGTGATGAAGATCACCGGCAGCTGGCTGCCGCGCGCGAGCAGTTCGTCGAAGCACTCGAGTCCGCTCATGCCGTGCATGCGGATGTCGAGCACGATGCAGCCGCGCCAGTCGCCGCGCCATTCGGCGAGGAAGGATTCGGCCGAGGGCCAGCTCCGGCAGCTGACGCCGCGGGTCTTGAACAGCCACTCGAGTGCGTCGCGGATGGCTTCGTCGTCGTCGATGATGTGCGTGCAGGCGGGGTTCATGCGAGGTCGGCGTCCACCGGGAGTGACAGGGTGAAGATGGTACCGCCGCCCGGGCGGGATTCGAAAGCCAGCCGTCCATGGTGCAGTTCGGCGATCGAGCGGCAGATGTTGAGGCCCATGCCCATGCCTTCCTGCTTGGTGGTGAAGAAGGGCTCGAACAGGCGGGCGGCGGTGTCGGCCGGGATGCCGGCGCCGCGATCGGCGACGGTGACGGTCACGTGGCGGCCTTCGAGCGCAGTGCGCACGTCGACAATGCGTGTCTCGGCCGGGGTGTCGCGCATCGAGTCCATCGCGTTGCGCACCAGGTTGACCGCGATCTGCTCGATCATCACCGCATCGGCAACCACCTGCGGCAGGTCGGCGGCGAGCTCGCTGCGCAGCTGCATGCGGCGCTTGCGCGCGTCGGCCTCGATCAGGCCGATGGCGTCGCGGATCACCGCGTTGAGGTCGAGGGGCGCGCGCTTGGGCTCGGAGCGGCGCACGAAGTCGTGCACCCGGCGGATGATCTCGCCCGCCCGTTGCGCCTGGCGCGCGATGCGCTGGTGGATGTCGAGCAACTCGCGGCGGTCGAGCGCGTCCTCGCCCTGCAAGCGGTTGATGCAGCCGGAGGTGTAGCTCGCGATGGCCGCGAGCGGCTGGTTGAGCTCGTGGGCGAGGGTGGACGCCATCTCCCCCATGGTGATCAGGCGCGAACTCTGCTGCAGGCGTTCCTCTTGCTGGCGGGCCTGCTCGCGGGCGCGCTTCTGCTCGGTGATGTCGAGCACCGAGCCCATCCAGCCGGTGTGATGACCGGCAGCGTCGATCAGCGGTGCCTCGAAGACCAGCACGTCGAGGGTCTCGCCGTTCTTGCGCCGCAGGCGCACTTCGGTGCCCTCGGTGGCGCTGCCCGCCGTCATGATCTGGCGATGCAGCTCGAAGGTCTGCTCGAGGTGCTCCGGGTCCCAGTAAGGCATCGGCGCCTTCTTGCCGAGCAGTTCGTCTGCGCTGAATCCGGTCATGCGGCAGAAGGCCGAGTTGACATAGGTGAGCCGGCCCTCGAGATCGCGCGCGCGCATGCCGGTGAGCATCGAGTCTTCCATCGCCTTGCGGAACACCGACTCGGCGCGCAGCGCCACCTCGGCTTGCTGGCGGCGGGTGAGCTGGCGGCGCAGCTGCATCACGCTCCACACGATGATGCCCGCGAGCAGCACGATCGAGGCGCCGAGCAGCACCGGGATCCAGCGCGGATCGCTGCGGTAGGCGCTGATCTGCAGCGTCAGCCCGTGTCCGGGGGGGTCGAACGGGATCGAGTACGACAGCCGCGGGGAGAGCGGCGCCACCTTGGACTTGACCGCGAGTTCGCGGCCATCGCTATCGAGCACCGAGACGTGGTAGCGCTCCGAGAACCACCATGGCAGCTCGCGCATCACCAGGTCGGACAGCGAATACACGCCGACCACCACGCCGAGCTGGGCGTCGTCCGACCACGCCGGCACGTGTACCTCGAAGTGGTGGACGCCGCCCGGAGCAGGGCGCGCCGGGCCATACACCGCGCGGCCAATGCCGCGCGCCAAGCGGAAGCTCGCTTCGTCAACCGGTGTCGGCGTGGCGTCCGCCGAGGCGTCGGCGGTGCTTGGTGCGGCGCTCAGCGGCGGCATCGCGCCGAGCACACGACCGTCCGGGGCCAGCCACAGGATGCGCGCCAGGCCGCGATCGGGCATCATCAGGCTGGCGAGGCGGGCTTCGGTCTGCGGTGCGAGCGGAGCGCCGCGGAACAGCTCGGCGCCGATCTCCTGCAGGTGGATCTCGTTGCGGTCGAGGTTGAAGCGCAGGTTCTGCTCCATCCACAGCACGTCGCTGATCAGGGTCGTGCGCTGCGCCTCGTCGTCGTATTCGCGCGTCAGCCACACTAGGGCGGCGATCGCGATCAGGAACAGCGCCAGGCTCAGGTAGGGCAGCTGCTGCAGCCAGCGCCGACGGGCAGGCTGGACGGGCGGTGGAGTGTAGGCGGGGCTCATCGAGGGTGGCGGTTCGCACCGGCCCGGCCGGCTGTGGTTGTCACGGATGCGGACATCCACAATAGCAGGCCCTCCGGGCCGAAACGATACTGATGCCCGACACAGCGAAATTTATCGCGGTGCGAACGAGTTGCCCGGCACCGACCGGGTGGCCGCAATTCACCCTGATGCAGTTCTCTCGGAGGAGATGTCTTCATGAAGATTCGTGCGCTTCTGGTCGGCCTGGTTGCCGTCGGTCTGTCTGCCGCTGCCGTTGCGGCAGAGCCCATCGTGATCAAGTTCAGCCACGTCGTGGCTCAGGACACCCCCAAGGGCAAGGCGGCCGAAAAATTCAAGGCGCTTGCCGAGCAATACACCAACGGTGCGGTCAAGGTCGAGGTGTATGCCAACAGCACCCTCTACAAGGACAAGGAAGAGATGGAGGCGCTGCAGCTCGGCGCCGTCCAGCTGCTCGCCCCCTCGCTGGCCAAGTTCGGTCCGCTCGGCGTGCGCGAGTTCGAGGTCTTCGACCTGCCTTACATCTTCGACGGCTACGAGGCGCTCAACAAGATCACCCAGGGCGCGGTCGGCCAGCAACTGCTCGCCAAGCTCGAGCCCAAGGGCATCCGCGGCCTGGCGTTCTGGGACAACGGCTTCAAGTCGTTCTCGGCCAACACGCCGATCCACAAGCCGGAAGACCTCAAGGGCAAGAAGATGCGCATCCAGTCGTCCAAGGTGCTGGAAGAGCAGATGCGCGAGGTCAAGTCGCTGCCGCAGGTGATGGCCTTCTCCGAGGTCTATCAGGCGCTGCAGACCGGCGTGGTCGATGGCACCGAGAACCCGCACTCCAACCTCTACACCCAGAAGATGCATGAGGTGCAGAAGCACATGACCCTGACCGACCACGGTTACCTGGGTTACGCGGTGATCACCAACAAGAAGTTCTGGGACGGCCTGCCGGCCGAGGTGCGCACGCAACTCGACAAGGCCATGGCCGAATCGACCGTCTACGCCAACCAGATCGCCAAGGAAGAGAACGACAAGTCGCTCGCGGCGGTGCGTGCCTCCGGCAAGACCGAGGTCTATGCGCCGACCGCCGAAGAGAAAGCCGCGTTCAAGAAGGCGCTCGTCCCGGTGCACAAGAAGATGGAGTCGCGCATCGGCGCAGAGCTGATCCAGTCGATCTACAAGGAAACCGGGTTCGATCCGGCCAAGCTCTGATTTCCCTGATTGATCTGTCGCACGCCCGCTGGCTGCATCCGCGCTCGCGGGCGTTTTGTTTGAGGAGGTCGCAATGCTGAAGATTCTGGATCATCTGGAGGAATGGCTCATCACCTTCCTCATGGGGGCCGCGACGCTGATCATCTTCGTCTCGGTCGTTCACCGCTATGGCTCGGGCCTGGAGATCCCCGGGCTGCAGGACTGGCTGCTCGGGCTCAACCTCGGATGGGCGCAGGAGCTGACCATCATCATGTTCGTGTGGATGGCGAAGTTCGGCGCGGCGTACGGCGTTCGCACCGGCATCCACGTCGGGGTCGACGTGCTGATCAACCGCCTGTCCGCGCCCAATCGTGCCCGGTTCGTCGTCATCGGGCTCGCCGCCGGCGCCCTCTTCACCGGCATCGTCGGCACGCTCGGGGCCACCTTCGTGCTCGAGAACGGGGCCCACTACCAGATCCTGTCCTGGCTCGGCATGGATACCGGCGATCTCTTCGAAGGCCCCACCACGCCCGATCTCGAGTGGCCGACCTGGATGGTCTATGCGGCGATCCCGTTCGGTTCCTACCTGATGTGCTTCCGCTTCCTGCAGGTGATGGTCGCCTTCATCCGCACCGGCGAGCTGCCGCATCACGATCACGGCCATGTCGACGGCATCGAGGAGGAGCACGTGCCGGTCGATGTCAATCCCTACGACATGGGCGACAACCTGCACCCGCGCGACCTCAAGCACAAGCAGATCGGCGAGGGTCGTGACAAGCAGCAAGGAGGCAAGAAATGAGCGCCGCAATCATCTTCATCCTGCTGCTGGTGTTGATGCTCACCGGCATGCCGATCTCCATTTCGCTCGGCCTCACCGTGCTGACCTTCCTCTTCACGATGACCGAGGTGCCGATCGAGTCGGTGGCACTCAAGCTGTTCACCGGCATCGAGAAGTTCGAGATCATGGCGATCCCGTTCTTCATCCTCGCAGGCAACTTCCTGACCCATGGCGGCGTCGCGAGGCGGATGATCAATTTCGCCACCTCGATGGTCGGTCACTGGCACGGCGGCCTGGGGCTGGGCGGCGTAGTCGCCTGCGCCCTGTTCGCCGCGGTGTCGGGGTCGAGCCCGGCGACGGTGGTTGCGATCGGCGCGATCCTGCTGCCGGCGATGGTCAAGCAGGGCTTTCCGAACAAGTTCGGTGCCGGCGTGATCACCACCTCGGGTGCGCTCGGGATCCTGATTCCGCCCTCGATCATGCTCGTGGTGATGGGCGACCGCCTGAGTCTTTCGGTCGGCGACCTCT
>JAKLLJ010000090.1 GCA_023150215.1 Thauera sp.
CAGCAGGTCGGCGGCGGCACGCAACTGCGGGTAGTCGTCGGACTTCATCTTCACCGAGATCGGCTTCGCGGTCGGCGGTCCGCCCTTCATCTCCATGAACGAGAACTTCGCCTCGCCGCCGAGCGCCTCGATTGCCGGGCGCAGTGCGGCGATGAGCTCGCCGGTGTCGCGCATGTCGCCCGTGCGCGGCAGCAGCGACACCAGCACCTGGGCGTACTGGTCGCCATACACCGGCTCGGTCTCGGTGAACTTGAGGCCGGCGTAGCTGACGATCGAGCGCAGCTCGTCGTCGCCGATCGTCTCGCCGAGCAGGCGCGCCGCACGCTCGGCCTCGCCCAGCGTGCGCTCGGGCGTCACCCCGGCGGGCATGTCCACGCTGACGTAGAACAGCCGCATCGAATCGAAAGCGAAGAACTGCATCCGCACCAGCCCGCTCGCCAGCGCCGCTGCGGCACCCGCGATCACCAGCACCAGTACCGCCAGCGCCAGTCTACGGCGGCGCAGCACGGCGACCAGCGCACGTGCGTACTTCACCCGCAGCCAGTGGGTGAAACGCTCGCGCGTCGCCTGCACGCGCGAGCGCCGCTGCGCGGCTTGCGGACCAAGCGCAAGGATATGGGTGGGCAGGATCCAGAACGCCTCGACCAAGCTCACCATCAGCCCCACGGTGACCACGAAAGGCACCACGAACATGAACTTGCCGAGAATGCCCGGCAGCAGCATCAGCGGCAGGAAGGCCGCGATCGTGGTCAGCACCGAGGACAGCACCGGCAGACCGACCTCGGCCACCCCGCCGACCACCGCCTCGCGCGGCGCCTCACCACGCTGCAGGCGGTAGTAGATCGCTTCCACGATCACCACTGCGTCGTCCACCAGCATGCCGAGTGCGATCACCACGCCCAGCAGCACGGTGAGGTTGAGCGTGGAGCCGACCAGGTCCACCGCGATGAAGGTGCCGGCAAGCGCGAACGGCACCCCCAGCCCGACCAGCAGCGCCAGCCGCGAGCCGAGGAAGATCCAGCACATCGCCAGCACTGCGAACAGGCCGAACACCGCGTTCGACTCCATCACCCCGATCGCGTGGCGGGTAGCGTGGGTCTGGTCGTCGATCAGGCGCAACTGCACGCCCTGGGCGGCAAGCAGCGGGTTGCGCGCGGCAACGAAGGCCTGCAGGCGCTCGACCATCCGCAAGGTGTTGGCGTCAGCCTGCTTGGTGATCGACAGCATTACCGCCGGCCCGCCGCGGTAGCTGACGAGCTGGCTCGGGCGCTCCTGGCCGCGCGCCACCACCGCGACCTCGTCGAGCGCAACCCGGCCCTCGGGCGTCACCACCGCAGCCTGGGCGAGCACCTCGGGGTCGGGGGTCTTGCCTTCCATGCGCACCAGCCATTCGCGATCCTGCACCCGCACCCGGCCGGCGAGCGCGTTGGCGAACCAGGCGCCCACCCCGTCGGCGAGCTGGATCGGCGACAGCCCGGCCGCCGCCACCCGCACCGGATCGAAATCGACGTGCAGTTGCGGATCCTCCAGCCCGGCGGCGATCACCTGATCCACCCCGGGCTGACCTTCGAGCTCCTTCTTTATCAGGAAGCCGGCGCGACGCAGGGCTTCGCCACCGGCGCCCTCCAGCACCAGGATCGCGGTCGGAAAGCCGTTGGAGCTGGTGAACTCGACCAGCACCGGATCGTTGGCGTCCGGCGGCAGCTCGGCCGCGGCCTTGTTCTGGATTTCGCGGCGCAGATCGTTGACCCGCTTGTCGAACACGCGCTCGGAGAGCTCCTCGAAGCGCACCAGGATCGACGACACCCCTTCGCGACTGGACGACGAGGTGAAGCGGATGTCCTTGACCTGCTTGATCGCATCCTCCAGCGGGCCGGTGAGCTCGCGCTCGACGTCCTCGGCCGAAGCGCCCGGCAGGCTGGTGATGATGCTGACCCAATTGAAGTTGATCTCGGGATCTTGCGCACGCGGCATCGTCAGGTAGCTGAAGAGGCCGCCGAGCAGCACCATCACGAAGGCGATGTTGGCAAGCGGGTGGTTGTCGATCAGGCGTCGGTACAGCCCGCTCACCGTGCGCCCCCAACGGCCTCGCCCGCCGGACCGTCCGCGCGCAGGCCGAGCGAAAAACGCCCCTCGTCAACCACCGCCGTGTCCTCCGCCCAGTCGACCGCCACCGGGCGGCCGAGCTGCGCGTCGGGCAGCGCCACGAACGCCGGCGTGCCGGTCCGCACCAGCCAGGCACCGAGACGGCCCTCGTGCTGCTGCACGTAGGCGGGCGGCAGATGAGGCGTCCGGCTGCGCCAGCGCAACTCACCCGCCAGCCCGGGCGGCAGCGCGCGCTCCGCGGCCAGGATCACGTCGCGCGCCTGGCCGGCGGCATCGAGCACGCCCGACACACGGCGGATGTGTACCGCGTACGCCGTGTCGCCGGCGGCGAGCAGCAGCGTCGGCGCTGCACGCAGCCCCTCGACCAGCGCAGCGGGCACGCGCGCATGAACCTCCGCGGCGGCCGTGGCGCTCAGGTTCAGCAGCGGCGTACCCGCCACCGCGAGGTCGCCCACTGCGGCCAGGCGTTCGCGCACCACGCCCGCATAGGGCGCACGGATGATCGTGCGCGCCAGCGCAAGCTCGGCCGCCGCCTGTGCGGCACGCGCGGCGTCGTGTTCGCGTTCGAGCACGCCGAGCTCGGTGCTGCGGATGCGCAAGCCGTCGGCGCTGATGAAGCCGCGTCCGGCGAGCGTGCGCGCCTGCTCGAGCTGCACGCGCGCGAGCTCGATGCGGCTGTCGATCAGCGCGACCTGGGCGCGCGCGCGATCGAGTTCAATGCGGTAGGCGGCATCGTCCAGGCGCACAAGCTCGGCCCCGCGCGCCACCGCTTCGCCATCACGCGCCGGCATCGCCACGATGCGTGCCGGCACCTCGGCGGCGATCCGCGCCTCCTCGCTGGCGACCACCGCCGCCGGCGCGCGAAACTCCGGGTACACGGCGATCTCGCCCAACGCCCGGGTGGACCACGCCTGCGCATGGGCAAGCGGTGCCAGCATAAGAAAAAACGCCACCCGCAGGCGCCACAACAAAAGCAAGAGACTGGAAGCGCGCATGGTCGAAGGTGGGGATTCAGTACGGCGGGGCCCGGGCTGGCGTGGCAGACGTGCGCCCAACGTCCTTGGCAAGCCGCTCGATCGGCCTGCCACAGCAGCTCAGGCCTCGTCGATGACGCGAAACGCCAGCGTGGGCGCGGTGAAATCGTCCGGATTGGCACCCAGCCCGATTTCGCCGACGCCATAGAGCGTGCAACTGTCGCGGCGCAGGATGACCGCCGCCGAAGTACCGGCAAAACGCACCCAGCTACCGTTGCTGCTGAAGTCGGTAAGCACGCACTGCCCGGCTGTCCACTCCAGACGCGCATGGCGGCGCGAAACGCGCGGATCCTCGATTGCAAATCCAGCGCCATCGCCGCGACCGATGATCAGCGGCGGGTCGTCGGCATGGAGCTCGAGATGCTGGTCGAGGCAGTCGAGATCGACGCGGCGCACCGGACCGATGTCTTCGACCAGTTCGTGGAAGCCAAGCAGGGTGGTGAGGGTCGTTTCGGCTGTGCGCGCGAAATCCACCCGCCACACCCGCATCGGCTCGGCCTTGCCCTTGATGCTGATGCGATCGAGGCTGTGGCAGGCCACGCGCAGCCCGTCCGGCAGGCTGGCGAACACCGCCTCGCCGATCAGCATCTCGCCGTTCTGGGCACGATCGCTCAGCCGCGCGGCCACGTTCACCGCGTCGCCGTAACAATCGCCATCATGCTCGACGATGGGGCCGAGGGCGATACCGGTCTTGACCCCGATCGGCCCGCGCCTCAACTCGGCGCTGGCGAGTTCCTCGAGCACATCCTGCAGCCGGGAGCCCGCCTGCACGGCCGCGATCGGATCGTCGAAAAGCACCAGCACGCCATCGCCAAGGTACTTGACGATGCGACCACCGGCACAGGCCAGATGACGGCCGAGCGCGTGCGTGCACCGGGTGACGATCTGCGTCGCCGCGACGTTGCCCGCCGACTCGAACAGGCCTGTGCTGCCCGTCAGATCGGCAAATACCACGGTTCTGACCGCTTGCTCCACTGGTCTCCCTGTACCGCCCGGTTTGTGCCCATCGCCGCCCCACTGCCCGAAGGGCGCGGCGCGGCGGCATCAACAAGGCCAGAATCGTAGCATTAAGCCCGGCCACCGTCATCGGCGCGGGCACGGGCACGGGTGCGGGCGGGTGCTTCCCTGTAGGAGCGGCGGCAGCCGCGAACGGGGCGTGGAAAACGACCGGGACATTTGCAGGCCCCCATGCCGTCGATATTCGCGCCTTCCGGCGCTCCTACATGCGTCGATGTTCGCGCCTTCCGGCGCTCCTACACGCGTCTAGCCGGTTTTGTGTAGGAGCGGCGGCAGCCGCGAACCGCAAGCCGGTCGCAGACAGCTCGGCGGCAAGCGCCCACCCCCTGCCCTCACTCGGCCAGGATGGCGCGCAGCGCCTCGGCGAGCAGCGGCGCCACATGCACCGCGTTGCTCGGATGGGCAATGCAGTCGGTGCTCCACACCTCATCGACACCGGCGGCACGGATCACCTCGATCGCATCCCCGGCGAACAATGCATGCGTAACCGCGACATCGACGCTGGCGGCGCCCGCCGCGCGCAGGCGCTCCGCAGTGCGCGCGAGCGTATGGCCGGAGCTGGCCACGTCGTCGAGGATCACGACCGCGCGCCCGGCAAGATCGACCCCCTCCGGCAGGGCGATATCGACCCGACGATCGTCATGGCGGATCTTGGTGCACACAACGCTGTCGAGTTCGTGACGCTGCGCCGCGGCATCGACCCACTGACGCGACTCGGCATCCGGCCCCACGAGCAGCGGACGCCCGCGATGGGCGACGGCGACGTCGGCAAGCAGTCCGGCACCCGGCAACGCAATCGCGTGCGGAACCGGAATCGCCTCGGCGAGCGAGCCGATGCGGTGCAGGTGCGGATCAACCGTGATCACCCCATCGAAAAGGCCGGCCAGAAACTCGCCGACGATGCGCTGGCTGACGGCCTCGCCGGGACGGAAAGCCTTGTCCTGGCGCATGTAAGCGAGGTAGGGCGCAACCAGGGTCAGGTGCCTTGCGCCACTGTGCCCGGCACTCCGGGCAACGAGCAGCAGCTCGAGCAGTTTTTCGTTCGGCCGGTGCAGGCTGCGGTAGAGCACCACTCGCTCGGGCAGCACGGCGGGCAGGCGCAGGCGCAGTTCGTCGTCGGGGAAGCGGTGACGCTCGATGGGCGCCGCGCGCAGACCCACCGCCCGGGCGAGGCGCAGCGCCTCGTCGGCTTCGTCGTCGAAATGCAGCAGCAGGGGCTCTTCGTTCCTCATTTCGCCAAGACTACACGCGCTCTGGCGGCACGAGGCGCGCAAGAATTCACGCCATGACCACGAATCGGAGGTCCGGTGCCCTGCGTGTGACGCATGACGCACAGCGGGTTTTCCCGGCCTCACGGCCCGCCCCCCAAGCCTGACGCTTCAGAACTCCACGAACAGGTGCGGCAACTCGTCCGCGGTGCCGAGCGTGAAGCCGCTGGCGCGCGTGCTGGCCTGGCGCGCGAACTCGAGGTCGGCCGGGTAATCCGCGAACACGCGGTACAGCGCCTCGCCCTGCGTCGCCACCTCTCCCAGCTTGCGGAACAGATCGACGCCCGAGCCCTGCATCTTGGGCGCACCCGCCATGCGCGCGATGCGGGCGAGCTGGTGGTTGTCGATCGCGGTGACGACACCGTCGCGCTCCGCACACACATCGAAGGACAGGCGGGCGAGTTGCGGCGCATTGTGGTCGAAGGCGTGCGCACCCTGGGCGCGGATGATGGCGTCCATCTTCGCCAGCGCCCGCCCGGAGTCGAGGATGTCGCGCGCGATCGCGAAACCGTCGCCACCACGCACGTCAGGGTCGAACTCGAGCATGCGCCCGGCCAGGCGCAGCGCCTTCTGGCGCAGGTCGTTGGGGGCACGCGGATCGTTTTCGAGCACCCGCATCACATCGCGGGCCTCGAGCACCGGGCCAATGCCGTTGCCGATCGGCTGGCGACCGTCGGTGATCACCACATCGATGCACAGATTCATGCGCGTGGCGACGAACTCGAACAGCTTGCGCAGCTTCTGCGCCTCGGGCATCGAGCGCACCTTGGCGGTCGGCCCCACCGGGATATCGAGCACCAGATGGGTCGAGCCGGCAGCGAGCTTCTTGGACAGGATGGAGGCCACCATCTGCCCGGGCGAGTCGATCGACAGCGGACGCTCGACCGAGATCAGCACGTCGTCGGCCGGCGACAGGTTGGCGGTGCCGCCCCAGGCGAGGCAACCACGGTGCTCGCGCACGATGCCCGAGAGCACCTCGGTGGGCAGCTCGACGCGGGCGAGCACCTCCATGGTGTCGGCGGTGCCCGCCGGCGAGGTGATCGCGCGCGAGGAGGTTTTCGGGCACAGCATGCCGTGCGCCGCGACGATCGGCACCACCAGCATCGAGCTGCGGTTTCCCGGGATGCCGCCGATGCAGTGCTTGTCCACCACCGGACGCTCGTGCCAGTCGATGCGATGTCCCACCGCCGCCATCGCCTCGGTGAGGAAGGCGACCTCCTCACGGTCGAGCTCGCCTTGGTTGGTGCCCACCACAAAGGCAGTGAGCTCGATCTTGGAGTAACGATGGTCGGCGATGTCGCGCACGATGGCGAGAAAGTCGTCGCGGCCGAGGCGCTCACCGGCGATCTTGCGATGCAGCGCAGGGATCGAGGACGGCGGCTCGGCCTGGGCAATCATCGCCGGATGACCGTCATCGACGCCGAGCTGGGCGAATGCGTCGATCGACAGGCCCACCTCGTCGCAATGCACGATGCGCAGGTCATCGACCACGTTGAGCGTGGCAAGGATGCGGCGGCCGTTGGCGCGCACCTCGACCTTGGACAAGGCCTGAAAACCCTCGGCACGGTAGGTCGCGCAGTCGCGATGCAGGTAGGCGACGTTCTCGCGCCAGGTGTCGATCGCCACCCGACGCAAGCGCAGGGGATAAGCGCCGTTGGAAGCAAGGGCCGCCGGCGGTTGGGCATTCGGATCCATGGATCAAGGCTACACCCGCCGCGGAGCGGAAAAAAGGCCAGGTGCGGGGACATGCGCACAGGGCACGGCGCGAGCCCTCTCATCCAGCACCGCCATGCACTTGCTTCCACCCCTTAAGCAATGTCAAGACCGCAAGGACGTATTCATCCTAGAGTGTGATGGAAGTCACGCCAGAACCAGGACAAGGAGCACGCCATGACGAACCGCAACATCTCCTTCATCGTCAAGGACCAGAACCCGCTGACGCTGCGCCCGAGCGATACCGTGCAGGCGGCCTGCCGCAGCATGTACGAGCGCAAGGTCGGCGCGGTGCTGGTGACCGACACCCACGCCCACCTCAAGGGCATCTTCACCGGTCGCGACGCGGTGCATGTCATCGCCAACGGCGGTAACCCGGCGAAGGTGCATCTGTCGACCGTGATGACGGCCGCCCCCGACACGATCACCCCCGAGCGCAAGGCGATCGACGCACTGCACATGATGTGCGACGGCGGCTACCGCCACCTTCCGGTGGTGGTGGACGGCAAGGTGGTGGGCATCGTCTCGCGCAGTGATTTCAAGGGGCTGGAACTCGACCGGTTCGAGGATGAGCAGAGCCTGTGGGAGCGCATCTGCTGAACACCACCGCTCAATTGCCGGACTAGGCCTGCACGCTTTCCGCCGTCTGCGGTGCAGGCCTTTCGTACCCGCTCGGCGGGCTCACTCCACCCTGAAGCGCAGGGTGCCGACCATGCGGTCATCGGCAGTGAGCACCTGCACCTGCCAGCGCCCGCGGGGGTCCTCCGGGAAGTTGCGCTTGCGCGTCCACGCCCGGTAGCCCTCGGCGCGCCCCCCACTCACTTCCAGCACGATCCGGTCGACCTCCCGCCCTTCGTGTCGCCAGACGTGGCTGACCTGCTCCGACAGCCCGAGCGGGGCATGGATCGCGGTATAGGCGTACAAGCCATCCTGCAGCAGGCGCCCTGCGTCGATGCTGCGCAGGCTCTCGGTGGGGGCCTTGCGCGCCTCGTCGACCTGCGTGGTGACCGCCACCTGAGCCAGGCGCAGGGTGGCCGGCGGCACCCACAGCCGTGCCAGCCAGCCCGTCGCGCCGAGGCCGGCCAGCAGCACCAGCACCAGCAGGCCGCGCCACCAGCGCGGCACGCTGAGCACGCCCGCCAGGGTCGGGAAGGACAGCGCCACCGCCACCGCCAGCGCCGCCTGGTAGCTCGCCATCGCCGGCACCTGCAGCACCAGCGGCAACACCACCAGCAACAGCGCGAACAGGGTCAGCGTGTGGTAGCCGAGGAAGAGCCAGCGTCGCTTCGCCAGGCGGCCGAAGTAGAGCGGATCGACGATCGCCACCAGCGCCATCACCCCGAGCACCGAGGTGAACACCGCCTGGCCGCTGTTCCATGACGTGCTCGCGGCAAAGAATGGCAGCGCGAAGAACAGGCTTTCCTGGTGGGTAAACTGGGTGAGATAGCGCACCAGCATGGGCGGTAGGCCGAAGCCGAAACGGCGCCGGAGCGTCCGGTCGAGCACGCGCTCGAGCACCAGCAGCAACCAGCCGGCGAGCATCGCCACCGCCATCGCGCGTGCCACCCCCTCGTGGCGCTCGACGAGCACGAAGCTGAGCACCCCGGAGACGAAGCCGAAGCTCGCGACCAGCCAAGGATGGCGGCGCAGCCACACCACTACGCGCAGGCCACGCCGCTTCAGGCGGGCGAGCCGGCTGCCGGTCACCGTGCGTCCGGGTGGCCGGGGCTCGGCGGCCGGCGGCGGCACCACAATGCCGTCCGGCGCCTGAATGCCGTCTGCGCTCACTGCATCAGGTCGCGCAGATCGGCGACCGGTTCATGGCCGAAATCCTCGTCGAGCAGGAAGTCGACCAGGTGCATCGCACACTCGGCCGGCGCGACCAGGCCGCCGCTCGCCTGCATCTCGGCAAAGCGGTCGCGCAACGGAAAGCGCTCGAGCGTGCTGGCGCGGATCTCGCCCTGCATCGCGGTGTCGACGACGCCCGGCGCAAGCGCGCAGATGCGCAGCCCCGGCGTGGCGTCCACCTGCACCGCACGCGCGTGGTGGTCGAGCGCGGCCTTGGTGGCGCAGTACACGCTCCAGCCGGCGTAGGGCTTGCGTGCAGCACCGCTGGAGATGTGCAGCACGCGACGGTCGCGCACCTTGCCGGCGGCTTCCGTGCCGATTGCGCCCGTGCCCGCCTGCGCGAACGCCGCCGCCAGCATCAGCGGCGCGGCCACGTTCGCCGCCACCGCGCGGGCGACCGCGTCCACCTCCTGCAGCGACAGCGGCCCCATCGGCTGCAGGGTGCCGGCGTTATTCACCAGCAGCACGCGCTCGGCATCGGCCAGCCAGTCGCCGAGCGCGCCGCCCGCCAGCCAGGCCGCCAGCGCCGCACTGTCGGCAAGGTCGATCGCCACCTCGGCGAGCGTGTCGCCGTGCTGCGCAGCCAGCCCTGCATTGCCCCTGCGCGCCAGCCCGAGCACCGGGATGCCACGCTCGAGCAGTTCGCCCGCAATCGCCGCGCCGAGGCCGCGGCTGTGTCCGCTCACGATTGCCTTCGTTCCATTCATTGCCTGCTCCTATTTTCCTGACCAAGGGGCGGCCTGCGCGCCCGCTGCCTACCAGGGCAGACGCTCGCCGCGGTAGTCGAAGAATTGCCCCGAATCTTCCGCCTTCAACCCGGCGAGCACGGTAAGCAGACGTTGCGCGGCGAGCGCTGGCGCCTGCACCTGCAGCCCGGACTTGGCGAAAGGCGCCGACAGCCCGGTGTCGACCGTGCCCGGATGCAGCGCCACGCAGATCGCCTGCGGCCGGCTGCGGCGCAGCTCGACGGAGGCGGTGCGCACCAGCTGGTTGAGCGCCGCCTTCGAGGCGCGGTAGGCATACCAGCCGCCGAGCCGGTTGTCGCCGATGCTGCCGACCTTGGCCGACAGGGTGGCGAACACCGCACGCCGGTCGCGCGGCAACAGCGGCAGCAGGTGCTTCATCAGCAGCGCCGGACCGATCGCATTGATCGCGAACGCGTGCGCCAGCGTGGCGGGGTCGAGCTCGCGCCAGCTCTTCTCCGGCGCCATCCCGGGGCCGTGCAGGACACCGGTGGCATCGATCACCAGTTCCGGTGCGCCACGCGCGGCCAGCCATCCGGCGCAGGCGGCGATGCTGGCCTCGTCGAGCAGATCGAGCGCCGGCGTGCTGCGCCGGCCGAGCGCGACCACCTCATCGAAATGGGCCGCACTGCGCAGCACGTCGACCAGCGCAGCGCCAATGCCGCCGCTGCCGATGACGAGCGCAATGTGGCGTGTGGTGTCCGGTCCGGATTCATTCATGGTCGCGTCCTTCCTCCACCGCATGGCAGGCCACCTGCTGGCCGCCGCCGAGGTCGCGCAACAGCGGTGCCTCGCGCCGGCAACGTTCGTTGGCGAGCGCGCAGCGCGGATGAAAGCTGCAGCCCGACGGCGGCGTGATCGGGTTGGGCACTTCGCCACGCACCAAATCCGCGCGCTGGCCGCGCATCGCCAGACTGGGGATGGTGGCGAGCAGCATGCGGGTGTAGGGGTGGCGGGGGCGTGCGAACAGCGTGCGGCTGTCGGCGATCTCGGCGATGCGGCCGAGGTACATCACCCCGACCCGGTTCGCCATGTGGCGTACCACCGCGAGGTCGTGGCTGATGAAGAGATAGGTGAGGCCGAGCTCGTCGCGCAGATCCATGAACAGGTTGATGAC
>JAKLLJ010000091.1 GCA_023150215.1 Thauera sp.
TCGCGTGCCCGACGTGCGGGCGGATCGAGATCGATCTGATCCGGCTGGTTCGCGAGGTGCGGGGGCGGCTGGCGGGGATTCGCGTGCCGGTGAAGGTGGCGGTGATGGGCTGCGTGGTCAACGGGCCGGGCGAGAGCAAGCACGCCAACATCGGCATCTCGCTTCCGGGCACCGGCGAAACCCCTGCGGCGCCGGTCTTCGTCGATGGCGAGAAGGTCGTCACCCTGCGCGGCGACAACATCGCCGCCGAGTTCAAGGCGCTCGTCGACACCTACGTCGCCACCAAGTACGCCAGGAAGGGCGCCTGAGGCCTGGCCGGCCTGCGCGCCCGACCATGACAACAGCGCATCGACGCAACAACGCAAAGACAACGACTACATGAGCCAGACCTTGCAGGCCGTGCGCGGGATGAACGACATCCTGCCGACCGACGCCGAAACCTGGGAGTACTTCGAAGACATCGTGCGCGACTGGCTGCAGAGCTACGGCTACCGCCCGATCCGCATGCCGCTGGTCGAGCCGACGCCGCTCTTCAAGCGCGCGATCGGCGAAGTCACCGACATCGTCGAGAAGGAGATGTACTCCTTCGAGGACGCCTTGAACGGTGAGCACCTCACGCTGCGCCCGGAAGGCACGGCGTCCTGCGTGCGTGCCGCGATCCAGCACAGCCTGATTCCGTCCGGTGGGCCGCAGCGCCTGTATTACTACGGGCCGATGTTCCGCCACGAGCGCCCGCAGAAGGGGCGCTACCGTCAGTTCCACCAGATCGGCGTGGAGGCGCTCGGCTTTGCCGGCCCAGACGCCGACGCCGAGCTGATCCTGATGTGCGCGCGCCTGTGGGACGACCTCGGGCTCGAGGACGTGGCGCTCGAGATCAACTCGCTCGGCTCGCCCGAGGAGCGCGCCGCGCATCGCGCCGCGCTGATCGCCTACCTCGAGCAGCACCAGGAAAAGCTCGACGAGGACGGCAAGCGCCGCCTGTACACCAACCCGCTGCGCATCCTCGATACCAAGAACCCTGAACTGCAGGCGATCGTCGAAGCCGCACCCAGGCTCGCCGATTATCTTGGCGATGAATCGAAGGCGCACTTTGCTGCGGTGCAGGTCTTCCTCAAGGACGCAGGAATCCCGTATCGCATCAACCACCGCCTGGTGCGCGGTCTGGACTACTACAACCGCACCGTGTTCGAGTGGGTCACCACGCGTCTGGGCGCGCAGGGCACGATCTGCGCGGGCGGCCGCTACGACGGCTTGTTCGAGCAGCTCGGCGGCAAGCCGCAGCCGGCCGCGGGCTTCGCGATCGGCATCGAGCGCCTGCTGCTGCTGTGGCAGGCCTGCGGCGGCGAGGCCGAGCGCCCGGTGCCCGACGTGTATGTGGTGAGCGTCGGCGAGGCCGCGCAGCGCCTCGGCTTCCGCGCTGCCGAGACCTTGCGCGAGCACGGCTTCGCAGTGCTGATGCACTGCGGGGGCGGCAGCTTCAAGTCGCAGATGAAGAAGGCCGACGCGAGCGAGGCGCCGGTGGCGATCGTGATCGGCGAGGACGAGGCCGCGGCCGGCGAGGTCGGCCTCAAGCCGCTGCGCGGTAGCGGTGCACAGCAGCGGGTGGCGATCGACGGCCTGGTCGAGGCGATGGCGGCCCTGATGTTCCCCGAAGAATCGGACGAAGAGGTTTGATGATGGCGGTCTACGATCTCGAAGAGCAGGAACAGATATCCGAACTCAAGGCCTGGTGGGCGCAATACGGCAACTTCGTCGTCACCCTCGCGGTGGTGGCGGCGCTCGCCTCGGTGGGCTGGCAGGCCTGGAACTGGTACCAGAACCGCAATGCCGGCGAGGCCAGCGTGCTGTACTACGCGGTGCAGCAGGCGGTGGAGCGGAACGAGCCGCAGAAGGCGCGCGAGGCCGCCGGACGGCTGGTCGGCGAGCATGGCGGCAGCGTGAGTGCCCAGCTCGGCGCGCTGCTGTCGGCGGCGATGCAGTTCGAGGCCGGTGACCTCGCCAACGCCCGTGCGCAGCTCGAATGGGCCGCCGACAAGGGCAAGGATGCCGCCTTGCGCGACCTCGCCCGGCTGCGCCTGGCTGCGGTGCTGCTGCAGCAGGGCGAACTCGACGCCGCGCTGGCCCGCCTGCAGGCGGCGCCGGTCGCGGCGTACAAGGCGCGCGTCGACGATCTGCGCGGCGATGTGCTGGCCGCCCAGGGCAAGGCTGCCGACGCGCGCGCGGCCTACCAGGCCGCGATCGACGCACTCACGGCCGCCGGTGACGATGCGGTCACGCTGCGCGAGGTGGTGCGCGTCAAACTCGAATCCCTCGGAGCCTGAGCGATGAAACCGTTTTCGCTGCGTCTCGCCCCCCTGGCTGTCGCCGCGCTGCTGGCGGCCGGCTGCTCGTCGCTGAACCCCTTCGCCAGTTCGGCCCCGAAGCCGGCGCCGCTGGTGGACTTCAAGCCCACTGCGCAGCTGACCGCGAACTGGCGCGCGAACATCGGCGAGGCCGGCTCCTATCGCTTCCTGCCCGCGGTTTCCCGCGACAGCGTGTTCGCTGCAGGCCACGAGGGCGAGGTGGCGCGCTTCGAGGACGGGCGTGCGGTGTGGCGTGTCGATACCCAGGCCGAGCTGTCGGCCGGTGTCGGCAGCGACGGCCGGCTGGCGGTCGTGGTCGCCACCGACGGCACGGTGATCGCGCTCGATGCCGACAACGGCAGCGAACGCTGGCGCGCTGCGGTTGGCGCCGAGGTGCTCGCGCCGCCGGCAGTGAGCCTGGACGTCGTCATCGTGCGTGCCTCCGACAACCGCTTGATCGCGCTCAGCGCGCGTGACGGCAAGCGGCGCTGGGTGTACCAGCGCAACAATCCACCGCTCGCGCTGCGCAGCTATGCCGGGGTGCTGATCGAGGGGCCGGTGGTGCTCGCCGGCTTCCCGGGCGGCAAGCTGGCCGTCATCAACGTCGCCAACGGCGGCGCGATCGCCGAGCTCGGCGTTGCCGTGCCGCGCGGCGCAACCGAGCTCGAGCGTGTCGCCGACATCGTCGGCATGCCGGTCGTGGGGCGGCGCGAGGTGTGTGCGGTGGCCTACCAGGGTCGTGCCGCGTGCTTCGACACCTCGAACGGCAACGCGATCTGGGCGCGCGAGTTTTCCAGCAGCGTCGGCATGGACCGCGACGGTCGGTTCGCGATGATCACCGATGACCGCGATGCGGTACACGCGCTCGACGCCGCCAGCGGCGCCAGTGTGTGGAAACAGGACGCCCTCGCGCGCCGCAAGGTCTCGCGCCCGCTGATCGTTGGCGACCACGTGATCGTCGGCGACCTCGAGGGCTACATCCATGTGCTCGACCGCGATACGGGCGCCTTCGCCGCCCGCGATCGCGCCGGCAGCGATCCGATCGCCGCCGATCCTGTCCCCCTGCGCCGCGGTTTCGTGGTCCAGGACGCGGACGGCGACATCACCGCGTACGAAGTACGCTGAGGTACTGCAGCAAGTGAAACCCACCATTGTTCTGGTCGGCCGCCCCAACGTCGGCAAGTCGACCCTGTTCAACCGCCTCACCCGCACGCGTGACGCGCTCGTCGCCGACCAGCCGGGCCTGACCCGTGACCGCCACTACGGCATCGGCCGCGTCGGCGAGCGCGACTATCTGGTCGTCGACACCGCCGGCTTCGACCCCGTGGCCAAGGACGGCATCATGCACGAGATGGCGCGCCAGGCCGAGCAGGCGATCGCCGAGGCCGACGTGTTGCTGTTCCTGGTCGATGGCCGTGCCGGACGCACGCCGCACGACGAGAACATCGCCGCGCGCCTGCGCCGCGCCTGCCGGCCGGTGCATGTGATCGTCAACAAGGCCGAAGGTCTGGACCGCGCGATCGTCGCAGCGGATTTCCACGCCCTTGGCCTGGGTGATCCGCTGCCGGTGTCGGCTGCGCATGGCGACGGCGTCAAGCAGTTGATCGATCTCGTGCTCGCGCCCTTTCCGGCCGACGACAACAAGGAGTCCTCGGACGATGAGGGGCCCAAGGTCGCCATCGTCGGTCGTCCGAACGTCGGCAAGTCCACCCTGGTCAATACCCTGCTCGGCGAGGAGCGCGTGATCGCGTTCGACCTCCCGGGCACCACCCGTGACGCAATCGCGATCCCGTTCGAGCGCGGCGGGCGCCGCTACACGCTGATCGACACCGCCGGCTTGCGTCGCCGCGGCAAGGTCTTCGAGGCGATCGAAAAGTTCTCGGTGATCAAGACCCTGCAGGCCGTGCAAGAGTGCAATGTGGTGGTGCTGGTGCTCGACGCCGCGCAGGACATCTCCGATCAGGATGCCCACATCGCCGGCTTTGCGCTCGAGGCCGGGCGCGCGCTGGTGGTGGCGATCAACAAGTGGGACGCGGTGGACGACTACCACCGCGAGCGGCTGAAGCTCGACATCGCGCGCAAGCTCGCCTTTCTGTCCTTCGCGCGCTTTCACCAGATCTCCGCGCTCAAGGCCGAAGGCATTGCCGGCCTGCTCAAGTCGGTGGACGCGGCCTATGCGGCCGCCACCGCCAACCTGTCGACGCCGCGCCTGACGCGCGCGCTGCAGCAGGCGGTCGCGCGCCAGGCGCCGCCGCGCCACGGCCTGGCGCGACCGAAGATGCGCTACGCCCACCAGGGCGGCATGAATCCGCCGGTGATCGTGATCCACGGCAACGCGCTCGACGACATCCCCCAGTCCTATGTGCGTTACCTCGAGCGCTGCTTCATGGAAGCCTTCAACCTCAAGGGCACGCCCTTGCGCATCCAGTTCCGCACCACGCACAATCCGTTCGCGGCGCGAAATTGAGCGCCTCACGGTCGAGAACCCGTTTCCACGCCTGAATTTCGTTGCATACTGTCATGTGGCAGTGCACCAACAAAATTCATAACATTCTTATAAACAAAATATAAAGAGGTTCAACAATGAGCAACAAAGGGCAACTCCTCCAGGACCCCTTCCTGAACACCCTGCGTCGCGAACACATCCCCGTGTCGATCTATCTGGTCAACGGCATCAAGCTGCAGGGCCAGATCGAGTCATTCGACCAGTACGTCGTGCTGCTCAAGAACACCGTTACCCAGATGGTCTACAAGCACGCGATCTCCACCGTCGTGCCCGCCCGCCCGGTCGTCATCCAGCAGGACGAGGGCGTCAACTGAGACCGCCCGTGATGTGGCGCGGCCGGTGCGCGCCGGCCGCGGGAGGCGCGCATGTTTGAGCGTCCCGCCTCCGGAGAGCGTGCCATCCTCGTCCAGCTCGACCTTGGTCAGGGCGCAATCGACGAGCGCCTGTCCGAGTTGGAGCTGCTGGCGCTCAGTGCCGGCGCAAGCGTCGAAGCCGTCGTCCAGGGGCGGCGTGCCGCCCCGGATGCCAAGCTCTTCGCCGGCAGCGGCAAGGTGCAGGAGATTGGCGAGGCCCTGCGTGCGCACGGTGCCGACATCGTCATCTTCAACCACGCGCTGTCGCCGGCGCAGCAGCGCAACCTCGAGCGCGTGCTCGAATGCATGGTGATCGACCGCACCGCGCTGATCCTCGACATCTTCGCGCAGCGCGCGCGCAGCCACGAAGGCAAGCTGCAGGTCGAACTCGCCCAGCTCGAGCACCTGTCCACCCGCCTGGTGCGTGGCTGGACCCACCTCGAACGGCAGAAGGGCGGCATCGGCCTGCGCGGCCCGGGCGAGAAGCAGCTCGAGACCGACCGCCGCCTGCTCGGCAACCGGGTCAAGATGCTCAAGTCCCGGCTCGCCCAGATCGAGAAGCAACGCAAGGTTCGTCGCCGGGCAAGGGAACGCCGCGACGTTCTGTCGGTCTCTCTCGTCGGTTACACCAATGCGGGCAAGTCGACGCTGTTCAACGCGCTGACCAAGGCCGGGGCCTACGCCGCGGACCAGCTCTTCGCCACCCTGGACACCACTTCGCGCCGACTCTATGTCGGCGCAGAGGCGCGGAGCGAGGGCGGCGGGGTCAGCGTGGTGCTGTCGGATACCGTCGGCTTCATCCGCGACCTGCCGCACGCCCTCGTGGCCGCCTTCCAGGCGACCCTCGAGGAAACGGCGCAGGCCGACCTGCTGCTGCACGTGGTCGACTCGGCGAGCGAGGATCGTGATGCGCAGATCGAGGCGGTGAACCAGGTACTCGCCGAGATCGGCGCGGCAGAAGTGCCGCAGATCCTGGTGTGGAACAAGATAGACCTCACGCGGGCCGCGCCGGCGGTCGAGCGGGGGGACTGTGCTAAAATCAGGCGCATTTTTTTGAGCGCCCGATCCGGGGAAGGCCTCGATCTGCTTCGCGACGCGCTTGCCGAAGTGGCTCGGCAGACCTTTGGTGACAACACCGACCGGCTTGCCGGTACGGATGACGAGCGACGACAAGAAACGTGATTACAGGCATTCTCATGTCACTCAATGACCCACGCTGGGGCGGCCAAGGCGGTGGCGAAGGCGACCGCAACGAGGGTAATCGCGGCGATGACAATCGCAACGACGACCTGCGCGGGGATCGCAACCGCGGCAGCAATCAGGGCCCGCCCGACCTCGAAGAGGTGTGGCGCGACTTCAATCAGCGCCTGACCGGATTGTTCGGTGGCAGGCGCTCCGGGCGCGGCAACGGAGGTGGTGGTGGCGGTGGCAATCGCCCCCAGCTTCCGGGTTTCTCGTTCAAGCAGTTCGGCGGTGGTCTCGGCGTGCTTGCCGCGCTCGTCATCGTCGTCTGGCTGGCGAGCGGCCTGTACACCGTCGATGCCAACCAGCGTGCGGTGGTGCTGCGCCTCGGCGAATACGTCGCCACCACCGAGCCGGGCTTGCGCTGGCGCTTCCCGGCACCGTTCGAGACCCACGAGATCGTCGACCTGACCGGTGTGCGCACCATCGAGGTGGGCTATCGCGGCTCCGAGCGCAACAAGGTGCTGCGGGAGTCGCTGATGCTGACCGACGACGAGAACATCATCAACATCCAGTTCGCCGTGCAGTACGTGCTCAACAGCCCGGAGAACTACGTTTTCAACAACCGCTTCCCCGATGAAGCGGTGGGTCAGGCCGCCGAGACCGCGATGCGCGAGATCGTCGGCAAGAGCCGCATGGACTTCGTGCTCTACGAGGGCCGCGAAGAAATCGCGACTACCGCGCACCAGCTGATGCAGCGCATCCTCGACCGCTACGAGACCGGCATCCAGGTCAGCCGCGTGACCATGCAG
The DNA here is from genome assembly GCA_023150215.1 of Thauera sp. GTDB lineage: Bacteria > Pseudomonadota > Gammaproteobacteria > Burkholderiales > Rhodocyclaceae > Thauera. The sequence continues at coordinate 7,196 of JAKLLJ010000091.1, forward strand.
AACGCCCAGCCGCCCGAGCAGGTGCAGTCCGCGTTCGACGATGCAGTCAAGGCCGGTCAGGATCGTGAGCGGCAGAAGAACGAGGGCGAGGCCTACGCCAACGACGTGGTTCCGCGTGCGCGCGGTACGGCATCGCGCCTGATCGAGGAGGCCAACGCCTACCGTGAGCGCGTGGTCGCCAACGCCGAGGGCGAGGCGAGCCGCTTCAGCCAGGTGTTCGCCGAGTACAGCCGCGCCCCCGAGGTCACCCGCGAGCGCATGTACATCGACACCATGCAGCAGGTCATGTCCAATTCCACCAAGGTCATGATCGACGCCAAGGGCAACGGCAACCTGTTGATGCTGCCGCTCGACAAGCTGATGCAGCAGGTCGGGGCGCGTTCGGGTGCGGCGGCTGCTGCCGTGCCCGATTCGCAGTCCGCCGCCGGCTTGAGTGCAAACGCGCCGATGCCGTCGCTGGATCCGCGCAACCGGGAATTGATGAGAAGTCGTGAGCGGGGAGAGCGTTGATGCGTGACAAGATGTCCTTGATCGGCGGCACGCTGCTGCTGCTCGTCGTGATCGCCTCGATGTCGCTGTTCACCGTCGATCAGCGCCAGTATGCGATCGTGTTCCAGCTTGGCGAGGTCAAGGAGGTCATCTCCGAGCCCGGCCTCAACGCCAAGTTGCCCTTCATCCAGAACGTGCGCTACTTCGAGAAGCGCATCCTGACGATGGACACGCCCGAGCCCGAGCGTTTCATCACCTCCGAGAAGAAGAACGTGCTGGTCGACCACTTCGTCAAGTGGCGGATCGTCGACCCGCGCCTCTACTACGAGTCGGTCGCCGGCGACGAGGCGCGTGCGCGCACCCGCCTGACGCAGACGGTCAATGCCGGCCTGCGCGAGGAGTTCGGCCGCCGCACCGTGCATGACGTCGTCTCCGGCGAGCGCGACGCCATCATGGAGCAGATGCGCGAGCGCGCCGACCGCGACGCGCGCACCATCGGCGTGCAGATCGTCGATGTGCGCCTGAAGCGGGTCGACCTGCCCAACGAGGTCTCCGAATCGGTGTATCGCCGCATGGAGGCCGAGCGCAAGCGCGTCGCCAACGAGTTGCGCTCGCTGGGTGCCGCCGAGGCCGAGCGCATCCGGGCCGACGCCGATCGCCAGCGCGAGGTCATCATCGCCGAAGCTTACCGCTCGGCGCAGGAGGCGATGGGTCAGGGCGATGCCAAGGCCACGTCGATCTATGCCGATGCCTTCGGCAAGGACCGCGAGTTCTACGCCTTCTACCGCAGCCTCGAGGCCTACCGCTCGAGCTTCTCGGGCAAGGATGACGTGCTGGTGGTCGATCCGAGCTCCGACTTCTTCCGCTTCATGAAGGATGCCGGAGGCGCGTCGCGCAATTGATGTCCTCATGGGAAGCTCGCTACTCACCGCCTTCGCGCTGATGCTGATCATCGAAGGCCTGCTGCCCTTCGTCGCGCCAGCCGCCTGGCGCGAAACTTTTTTGCGCCTCGCCAGCATGGCCGACGGACAGATCCGCTTCATTGGTCTGAGCTCCATGCTGGTCGGGGTGATCCTGCTTTTCTTCGTTCTCTGATACCACCATGCGCTGGGTACTGCCCGATCACATCCAGGACGCGCTGCCGTCCGACGCCCACCGCCTCGAAAGCCTGCGCCGCAGGTTGCTCGACGCCTTCCGGGTACGCGGCTACCAGCTCGTGATGCCGCCGCTGCTCGAATATCTCGACTCGTTGACCACGGGCGCTGGCCAGGACCTGAAGCTGCGCACCTTCAAGCTGGTCGACCAGCTGTCCGGGCGCACCATGGGCGTGCGCGCCGACATGACGCCGCAGGTCACCCGCATCGACGCCCACCTGCTCAACCGGCGCGGCGTATCGCGGCTGTGCTATTGCGGCAGCGTGTTGCACACCCTGCCGTCCACGCTGACCGCGACCCGCGAGCCGCTGCAACTCGGCGCCGAGCTCTACGGCCACGCCGGCCTCGAAGCCGACGTCGAGATCCTGCGCCTGCTCGCCGAGGTGCTGCGCCTGGCCGAAGTGCCGGCCTCGCGCATCGACATCGGCCACGTCGGCCTCTTCCATGCGCTCGCCGGCCGTGCCGGCCTGGTGCCGGGGCGGGAAGAGGAGCTCTTCGACCTGTTGCAGGCGAAGGACGTCCCCGAACTACGCCGCGTGCTCGCCGATGTCGTCGAGCCGGTGCGCAGCGCTCTGCTCGCGCTGCCCGAACTCTATGGCGGTCCCGAGGTGCTCGACGAGGCGGCTGCCCGCCTGCCGCAGGATGCGGAGATCGCGGGGCCGCTCGCCGAGCTGCGCCGCCTCGCGCTCGCGCTCGGCGACCTGCCGATCAGCTTCGACCTCGCCGATCTGCGTGGCTACCACTATCACAGCGGCGTCGTGTTCGCCGCCTACGGCGCCGAGTCGCCTGCCGCGCTTGCGCTCGGCGGCCGCTACGATCGCGTTGGCGAAGCATTCGGCCGTGCCCGCCCGGCGACCGGCTTCAGTCTCGACTTGCGCGAGCTCGCCTGGCACCTGCCGGCGCCGGCGATGGCCGCGGCGGCCGTGCTCGCGCCGCTGGCCGACGATGCCGGGCTTGCCGACGAGATCGCGGCGCTGCGCGCGCGCGGCGAGATCGTGCTGAACGCGCTGCCTGGGCATGAAGGAACTTGGAACGAGGCCGGTTGCGACCGGCAACTGGTGAAGCGGGGCGATCGCTGGTCGGTCGTGCCGTTACAGGGAGAGTAAAAAATGGCAAAGAACGTCGTCGTCGTCGGCACCCAGTGGGGTGACGAGGGCAAGGGCAAGATCGTCGACTGGCTGACCGACCACGCGAAAGGCGTGGTGCGCTTCCAGGGCGGGCATAACGCCGGTCACACGCTGGTGGTCGGCAAAACCGAGTACAAGCTCAACCTGGTGCCGTCGGGCATCGTGCGCGAGGGGGTGGCCTGCTTCATCGGCAACGGCGTGGTGCTCGACGTCCATCACCTGCTGTCCGAGATCCGCACGCTGGAAGCCGGCGGCATCAAGGTGCGCGACCGCCTGCGCGTGAGCCCCGGCTGTCCGCTCATCCTGGGGTACCACAGCGCACTCGACCGTGCGCGCGAGGCGGCGAAGTCGGCCGGCGACAAGATCGGCACCACCGGCAAGGGCATCGGTCCGACCTACGAGGACAAGGTCGCCCGCCGCGCGTTGCGCGTGTACGACCTTTTCGACCGCGAGCGCTTTGCCGCCAAGCTCAAGGCCAACCTCGAATACCACAACTTCGTGCTCACGCAGCACCTGGGTGCCGAAGCGGTCGACTTCCAGACCGTGTTCGACGAGGCGATGGCCGATGTCGACGAACTGTTGCCGATGGTGGCGGACGTGTCGGCCGAGCTTTACGCGATAAACAAGTCCGGCGGCTCGCTGCTGTTCGAAGGCGCGCAGGGTACCTTGCTCGACATCGACCACGGCACCTATCCGTTCGTGACCTCGAGCAACTGCGTCGCCGGCCAGGCCGCGGCGGGCTCGGGCGTCGGCCCCAGCCGCCTGCACTACGTGCTCGGCATCACCAAGGCCTACTGCACCCGGGTCGGCGGCGGCCCCTTCCCGACCGAACTCGACATCGAGACCAAGGGCGTTCCCGGCGAGCAGATGTCGACCA
>JAKLLJ010000092.1:0-9983 GCA_023150215.1 Thauera sp.
CCCTGGCGCCCGATTTGGGGTGTTATCCAGGCAAGGCTCCAAGTCAATGAAAGTAAAAGGAAAATTTTTCGCGCAATGTTAAGGCATTGTGACGAAAAGCCTTGCGGGGCGCCGCTTTGAGGGCGATTCACCCAGCTTTCCCACAAACTTATCCACAGCTTTTGTGGACAAGCCGAAAGGGGCATTTTTGCCCAGTGACTTGCCCGCCGTTTCCTCCATCCGGTCTCATCAACAGCGCCTAAGGCACTGACTCAAAAGCGGTTCCACCGAGCTCTCCGCCACCCCATGGCCATTGTCCGCGTCGCCCTTCCCGTGCCGCTTCCGCAAGTGTTTGATTACACGGCCGTCGATGCGGGCGCTGACGATGTCGGACGGTGCGTGAAGGTGCCGTTCGGGCGCGGTGAACGCACCGGATTGATCATCGCGCTCGGTGACGAGGCGGAGGTCGAGCAGGCGCGGCTCAAGGCAGTGCACCACATCCAGCGCGGTGTGCCGCCGCTGCCGGCGGACTGGCTGGAACTGGTCGCTTTCGTTGCGCGCTATTACCACGCACCGCTGGGCGAGGTCGTGGCGCTCGCGTTGCCGCCGGGCCTGCGTCGCGCCGACGGCGTCAGCGACGCCGATGAGGATCCATTGCTCGACATCGCCCCCGCGGGGCGGGAAGCGCTGGCAGCGGCAAGGCGCGCCAGCAAGGGACTTGCCCTGCTGCATACCCTGGCGGCCGATGTTGGTCCGTGGCGGCGCAGCGTGGTGCGCGCCATGGAGGGGGGCGAGGTGGTCGGCGCTGCGCTGCGGCGCGGCTGGCTGGCGGTGGTCGGCGGCGAGCAGGCGGCCGGACCGTCCGCGACCGGCGCGCTCCCCGAGCTCACTGCCGAGCAAGCCCTTGCGGTCGATGCGATCCTCGCCGGCGGCCCCGGGTTTCGCCCGTGGCTGCTGCACGGCGTCACCGGCAGCGGCAAAACCGAGGTCTATCTGCGCCTGGCTGCGCAGACGCTGGCACAGGGGCGCCAGGTGCTGATGCTGGTGCCGGAGATCGCGCTTACGCCGCAGCTCGAGCAGCGTGTGGCGCAACGCTTCGCGGCGGCGAACGTGGTCAGCCTCCATTCCGCGCTCGCCGACGGCGCGCGCTCGCGCGGCTTCGTGCAGGCCCTCACCGGGCGCGCCGACATCGTGCTCGGCACTCGGCTGGCGGTGTTCGCGCCCTTGCCGCGGCTTGGCCTGATCCTGGTCGACGAGGAGCATGACGCCTCCTACAAGCAGCAGGAGGGGGTGCGCTACTCGGCGCGCGATATCGCAGTGTGGCGCGCGCGCCAGCGCGACGTGCCGGTGGTGCTTGGCTCGGCCACGCCCTCGCTGGAGACCTGGTATCACGCGAGGAGCGAACGCTACGCGCTGCAGACGCTCAATCAGCGCGCTGTGGCAGCCACGCTGCCGGCGGTGCGTTGCATCGATACCCGCCGCATGAAGCTGGACGAAGGTCTCAGCCCGAACCTGCAGGCCGCGATCGCGCAGCGCCTGGCGCGCGGCGAGCAGAGCCTGGTATTTCTCAATCGCCGCGGCTACGCGCCGGTGCTGTCGTGTCCGTCCTGCGGCTGGGTCAGCCGCTGCCCGCACTGCACCGCCAACCTCGTGGTGCATCTCGCCGATCGCCGCCTGCGCTGCCATCACTGCGGCTGCGACGGTCCGCTTCCGCATGCCTGCCCGAGTTGCGGCAACCAGGACATCCAGCCCTTCGGGCGCGGCACCCAGCGCGTCGAGGCGCGCGTGGTCGAGCTGTTCCCGCAGGCGCGCGTGCTGCGTGTCGACCGCGATGCGGCGCGCACCCGTGCGCAGTGGGAGAAGCTGCTCGACACCATCGCCGCCGGCGAGGCCGACATCCTGGTTGGCACGCAGATGATGGCCAAGGGTCATGATTTCCCCCGGTTGACGCTGGTCGGGGTGATCGGCGCAGATTCCTCGCTGCACGCAGCGGACTTTCGCGCCCCCGAGCGCCTGTTCCAGCAGCTGATGCAGGTCGGCGGCCGCGCCGGGCGGGGGGCGCTGCCTGGCGAGGTGCTGATCCAGACCGAGTACCCGATGCATCCGCTCTACCTGCAGCTGGGCAAGCACGACTTCGACGCCTTTGCCCGCATGGCGCTGCAGGAGCGCCGCGCGGCCGGCTTTCCGCCCTTCACCCACCAGGCCATGCTGCGCGCCGATGCGCCCGCGCTCGAGGATGCGGTGGAATTCCTGCGCCACGCCCGCCGCCTGGCCGAGGAACGTGCGCCCGAGGGACTGCGCATCTACGATCCGGTGCCGATGCGCATGACCCGGCTCGCCCGCCGCGAGCGCGCCCAGCTCCTCCTCGAGGCCGACCACCGTGGCCTGCTACAGGCCTTCCTCGGCGACTGGTCCGCGCTGCTGTACCGCCAGCGCACCGCACGCGAGTTGCGCTGGCAGCTCGATGTGGATCCCCTGGAGGTGTGAGGCCAGCGCACATGGCTTCGGAGGGCCGTGAGGCTTCATGCGAGCGCCGCATTCGCGCCTGCCGGCGCTCCTAAGGGAAACCGCCGCGTTGGCGCAGGGATGTAGGAGCGGCGGCAGCCGCGAACAGGGCGTGCCGGTGATCGGCGTGCGCTGGGAGCTTGACTGCCGCATTCGCGCCTGCCGGCGCTCCTACAGAAAACCGCCGCGTGTGTGGAGACATGGAGCGGCGGAAGCCGCGAACAATGGCGGTGCCGGCGCGCTCCATCGGCCCCGGGTGCCCGTTTCACTCTGCCGGCCACAGCCAGGCCGCCCCGCGCACGCCCGACGCGTCGCCGTGCTGGGCGGGCAGCAGGCGCGTGCAGACGCTGTCGGAGAACACCTGTGCGCGCCACCGCTGCGGCACGTTGTCGTACAGCTGTGCGATCTGCGACAGGCCGCCGCCAAGCACGATCACGTCAGGGTCGAGCAGGTTGATCACCCCCGCGAGCGCTCGCGCGAGGCGGAGCTCGAAGCGCGCGAGCGTGGCCGCGCAGGCGGTGTCGCCGGCTGCTGCGCGGGCGGCGATGAGCGCGGCGTCCACCGTTTCCCCCGCATGGAGACGGTGGTCGGCCGTCATGCCGGGGCCGGAGAGATAGGTTTCGATGCAGCCGCAACGCCCGCAATAGCAGGAGGGAAGCGGCAGGTCGTCGGCCGTCGGCAGGGGCAGCGCGTTGTGACCCCATTCGCCGGCCACCGCGTTGGCGCCGGTGAGCAGCCTGCCGTCGATGACGATCCCGCCGCCCACCCCGGTGCCGAGGATCGCCGCGAATACGGTCCGTGCCCCGGCTCCAGCACCATCGCTGGCTTCGGAGATCGCGAGGCAGTTGGCGTCGTTGGCGAGGCGGAGCGGACGCCCGAGCAGGGCTTCGAGGTCGTGCTGCAGCGGCTGGCCGTTGAGGCAGGTGGAGTTGGCATTGCGGATGAGGCCGTCGCGCGGCGAAGGCGAGCCGGGTATGCCAATCCCGACGCTGGCGGCGCTGCCGATCGCCACTTCGGCCTCCTGCACCAGGGCGACGATGGCCTGCAGCGTGGCGCGGTAGTCGCCTTGTGGTGTCGCGACGCGTCGACGCCAGCGCACGCGGCCGCCGTGATCGAGCACGGCGAGCTCGATCTTGGTGCCGCCGAGGTCGATGCCGATGCGCTCGGCCACGTTTGTCCTGCGGTCCTCAGCTGGCGCGCTCGGCAGCGTCGCGATAGCGCTCCACCGCTTCCTCGCGGTTGCCTGCGCTGACGCCGAGGTCGCGCACCAGACCGTCCTGCAGGCTGTAGCACCAGCCGTGCACGGTCACACTCTGGCCGCGCTGCCAAGCTTCGCGCAGCACCGAGGTCTGGCACACGTTGACCACCTGGTGCATGGCGTTGAGCTCGCACAGGCGGTCGGCACGTGCAACCGGACTGTCGATGCGCTCGAGGTGGTCGAGATGGCGGTCGCGGACGTCCTGGATGTGACGCAGCCAGTTGTCGGTGAGCCCGGTCTTGTTGTCGTTCATCGCCGCCTTGACCCCGCCGCAGCCGTAGTGGCCGACGACCAGGATGTGCTTCACGCGCAGGATCTCGACCGCGTAATGGATGACCGATAGTGCGTTGAGGTCGGTATGGACCACCACGTTGGCGATGTTGCGATGGACGAAGACCTCGCCCGGCGCCAGGCCGACGACCTGGTTGGCAGGCACCCGGCTGTCCGAGCAGCCGATCCACAGGTATTCGGGGGACTGCTGGTTGACCAGGCGGGTGAAGAACTCGGGGTCCTCGGCGTGCATGCGCTCGGACCAGTTCTTGTTGTTGGAAAAAAGATGTTCGATGGCTTGGCTGGGCATTTTCTCGTGCAGGTGTCGAGTGCGGTAATGCCCGATTATGGCGGTACGACCCGTCCTCGGCCAGTGATCGGACGCAATCGCACGAACGGCCATCGATGATGTCTCGATGGAGCAGCGCGGGTGTGCTGATGGTGGAGTCCCGCGTCGGCGGAATCGTGACAGGATGTCAGCCGCACTTGAAGCCGCGGTGCGCAGCCCAAGCTGCCATTCTTTACCTGAGGAGTGCGTTCATGACCCCCGAGCAAACCCGATCCCTCATCGCCATCTGCCTGCTGGCGGCGTTCGCCGACGGCAACCAGGGCGCCGCTGAACGCGAGCATGTGCGCAAGGTGGCCGAATCGCTCGGCCGCGAGGCGAAGGTGGATTTCATCGGCCTCTACCAGGACGTGCTGCTTGGCCGGCTCGGGCTGGAAGCCGCAGCTGTCGAGCTCGGCGAGGCGAACCTGCGCCAGCTTGCCTTCGAGCTCGCAGTCGGTGTGTGCGAGGCCGACGGCGCACTCGATGAGCGCGAAAGGGGGTTCCTTGCGCGCCTCGCCGAGGTCCTCGGCCTGGCGCGCCCTGCCGCCGACGCTTTCGTGCGCGACGCTGAAGCGGTCAGCGCCGCGCCGCCCGCGGGCTCGCTCGCCGGGCTGCCCGGCTTCGACACCCCCGCGCCCGCTGCCGTGACAAACGCCGCCGCTGGTGCCCCGGCTGCCGGGGAACTCGACCGCAGCATCCTCAACGCCGCGATCCTCAATGGCGCGCTGGAACTGCTGCCGCAGTCGATGGCCTCGATGGCGATCATTCCGCTGCAGCTGCGGCTGGTGTATCGGATCGGCAAGGCGCATGGCTACGAACTCGACAGCGGTCACATCAAGGACTTCCTCGCCGCGGCGGGCGTGGGCATGACCGGACAGTACGTCGAGCAGTTCGGGCGCCGCCTGATCGGCGGCCTGCTCGGCAAAGTGCTCGGCGGCGCGGGGCGCGCGGTCGGCAGCCAGGCGACGGGCTCGGCCTTCTCCTTCGCCACGACCTGGGCGATCGGCAAGGTTGCGGTGCAGTACTACGCCGGCGGGCGCACGCTCGATACGGCGGCGCTCAAGCAAAGCTTCTCCGGACTGTTCGAGCAAGCCAAGGACCTTCAGGCGCGCTATGCACCGGAGATCGCGCAGCGCGCGCGCACGCTGGACCTCAAGCGCCTGACTGACGAACTTCGCGGCGCCTGAGCGCGAGCGGCGGCGTGGCAGGCCGAGTGCCGCCTGTCACGCCCGCGTGCACGATGACCCGGATGCGGAGCGATCGTGCATGGCGGTGGGGCCTCCCGGGTTGCGCAGACGTTTCACGTGGAACCAGAGGGCCTAGCCGTCTGCGCCCGAAGTCGCTTGTATTCCGGTTATAAAAGTGAGTAAATGATTACTCACTTGAATTGGGGCGCAGCGCCATGGGTGCGAGACACCTTCCAGCAGACGAAAGGCGATCGGTCACGGTCGAGACCGTGATCGCGCTCGCCGGCGAGCAGAACCCGAGCGAGATCACCACCGCCGCCATCGCCGCGCGCATGAAGCTCACCCAGGGCGCGCTGTTCCGCCACTTTCCGAGCAAGGATGCGCTGTGGACCGCGGTCATGGAGTGGGTGGCCGAACGCCTGATGGCACGCATCGAGCGTGCGGTGGCGGACGCGCCCGCGCCGCTGGACGCCTTGCGCGCGATGTTCCTCGCCCATGTGGATTTCGTCCTCGAGCACCCCGGCGTGCCGCGCATGATGTTCGGCGAGTTGCAGCGCGCCGAGGCAAGCGCGCCCAAGCGCATGGCGCAGACCCTGATCCGCCGCTACGGCGAGCGCGTGCATGCCCTGCTTGTAGCCGGCCAGGCGGCGGGCGCGGTCGCCGCCGACATCGACCTCGACGCGGCGACGACGCTGTTCATCGGCACCATTCAGGGCCTGGTGATGCAGTCGCTGCTCGCAGGTGAACCCGAGCGCATCAGCCGTGAGGCGCCGGCCGTGCTCGCGCTCTACCTGCGCAGCGTCCGGAGTCACCCATGAAGAACTGGTTCGCGGCCAAGCGGCGGCTTTTGGGCCTGCTCGCGGTGTTGCTGCCGCTCGTCGGCCTGCTCGTCTTCGTCGCCCTGCGTGCCGGGCCGCTGGCTGCGGTGCCGGTGACCCTGGCGACGGTCGAATCGCAGTCGCTCGCGCCGGCGCTCTTTGGCATCGGCACGGTGGAGGCGCGCTACACCCATCGCATCGGGCCGACCTTCGCCGGGCGCGTGGCGACGGTCGCGGTGCAGCCGGGCGATGCGGTGCGCGCCGGCCAGGTGGTAGGCGAGATGGACCCGATCGACCTCGACGAACGCCTGCTGGCCCAGGACGCCGGGCTGCGCCGCGCCGAGGCCAGCGTGCTCGCCGCCCAGGCGCAGGTGCGCGAGGTCGGCGCGCGGCGCAGCTTCGCCGACGCCCAGGCCACCCGCTACGCCCGCCTGCTGCAGTCGAACAGCGTCAGCGGCGAGGCCGCCGCTGCCAAGCGCCAGGAGGCCGACGCTGCCGCCGCCGCACATCAGGCCGCCACCGCCGGTGCCGAGGTGGCAAGGCAGGAACTCTCCCGCCTGCGTGCCGAGCGCGATGCGCTGCGCGCACAGCGTGCCAAGCTGCGCCTGGTGGCGCCGGTCGATGGCCTGGTCGTGCGCCGCGACGCTGATCCCGGCACCACGGTGGTGGCCGGTCAGGCGGTGGTGGAGATCGTCGAGCCGGCGAGCGTGTGGATCCACGCCCGTTTCGACCAGCAGCGCGCGACCGGGCTCGCCGCCGGGCTGCCGGCGCAGATCGTGCTGCGTTCGCGTGCTGGCGAGCGCATCGACGGCAGGGTGGTGCGCGTCGAGCCGCTCGCCGATGCGGTGACCGAGGAGGTGATCGCCAAGATCGACTTTGCCCAGCCGCCTGTGCGCTTGCCGCCACTCGGCGAGCTCGCCGAACTCACCGTCGCGCTGCCGGCGCTGCCCGCGCGCCCGCTGCTGCCGAACGCTGCCGTGCAGCGGGTGGAGGGGCGGCTCGGGGTGTGGGTGGTGGCGGGCGCGCGCGACTTGCGCTTCGTGCCACTGCGCCTTGGGGCGGCCGATCTCGATGGCCGCGTGCAGGTGCTCGACGGCCTCGACGGTGGCGAGCGGGTGGTGGTGTACAGCCACAAGCCGCTCAAGGCCGGCAGCCGCATCGACGTGGTCGAGCGCATCGCGGGCGTTGTGCCATGATCAGCCTCGCCGGACGCGACATCCTGCACGGCTGGGGCAAGTTCGTGTTCACCGGTCTCGGGCTGGGCTTGCTGATCGGGGTCACGCTGACCATGGCCGGGGTCTATCGCGGCATGGTGGACGACGCCCGCGCGCTGCTCGACAACAGCGGTGCCGACCTCTGGGTGGTGCAGCAGGACACCCTCGGCCCCTATGCCGAGTCGTCCAGCGTGCACGACGACGTGTGGCGCAGCATCGCCGGCATGGAAGGCGTGGCGCGCGCGGCCAGCATCACCTATCTGACCATGCAGGTGCGCCAGACCGGCCCCGGCGCGCGCGACGTGCGCGCGATGGTGGTGGGGGTGGCGCCCGACGGCCCGGGCCATCCCGGCCAGCCGGTGCATCTGCTCGCCGGCCGCCACCTGACCCGCGGCCACTACGAGGCGGTGGCCGACATCGCCGCCGGCTTCGCGCTCGGCGAGCGCATTCGCGTGCGCCGCAACGACTACACCGTGGTCGGGCTCACCCGCCGCATGGTGTCCTCGGGCGGCGATCCGATGGTCTTCATCCCGCTCAAGGACGCGCAGGAAGCGCAGTTCCTCAAGGACAACGACGCCATCGTGCGCCAGCGCGCGCGCACCGCGCAGAACCCGGCGCTCAACCGCCCCGGCGTGCCCGGCCTGCTCGACGCGGTGATCGCCTCGCAGAGCACCAATCCCTATGTGAACGCGGTGCTGGTGCAGCTCGCCCGCGACTACGACCCCGAGCGCGTGGCCGAGCCGATCCGGCGCTGGCAGCGGCTCACCGTCTACACCCGGGCGCAGATGGAGGAGATCCTGGTCGCCAAGCTGATCGCCACCTCGGCGCGCCAGATCGCGATGTTTCTGGTCATCCTCGCCATCGTCAGCGCGGCCATCGTCGCCTTCATCATCTACACCCTGACCCTGGGCAAGATCCGCGAGATCGCGGTGTTGAAGCTGATCGGCACGCGCAACCGCACGATCGCGTCGATGATCCTGCAGCAGGCGCTCGGGCTGGGCCTGATCGGCTTCGTGGTGGGCAAGATCGCCGCCACCTTGTGGGCGCCGGCCTTTCCCAAATACGTGCTGCTCGAGACCGGCGACACCGTGCGTGCGCTGGTCGCGGTGGTGGTGATCTGTGTGCTCGCCAGCGTGCTCGCGATCCGCGCCGCGCTGCGGGTGGATCCGGCCGAAGCGATCGGAGGCTGAGATGGCGATCGTCGACCCAAGCCCGGGGAGCAGCGCGCAGGTCGAGGCGGGGCGCGCGCAGCGCGTTGATGTTCCGCCATCGCCGGCTGCGCAGGGCGCGGGCATCCGCATCGAAGGCTTGCGCAAGCGCTACGGCAGCGGCGACACCGCGGTCGATGCCCTGAAGCAGGTCGACATGACGGTGGCGGCGGGCGAGGTCGTCGGCCTCATCGGGCCGTCCGGCTCGGGCAAGAGCACTCTGCTAAAATGCCTCGGCGCGGTGATCGAGCCCAGCGCCGGGCGCATGACCCTGGGTGGCGAGATGATCTACGACGGCGGCTGGACGATCCGCGACCTGCGCGCGCTGCGCCGCGACCGCATCGGCTTCGTGTTCCAGGCGCCCTACCTGATTCCCTTCCTCGACGTGCTCGACAACGTGGCGCTGCTGCCGATGCTGGCCGGGCGACCCAATGCCGAGGCGCGTCAGCGGGCGATGGCGCTGCTTGAGGCGCTCGACGTCGCCCACCGCGCCCGCGCCATGCCGTCGCAGTTGTCGGGCGGCGAGCAGCAGCGCGTGGCGATTGCGCGCGCGCTGGTGAGCCATCCGCCGGTGATCCTCGCCGACGAGCCCACCGCGCCGCTCGACAGCGAACGCGCGCTCGGCGTTATCCGCATCCTCAACCGCATGGCGCGCGAGTTCGACACTGCGATCATCGTCGTCACCCACGACGAAAAGATCATCCCCACCTTCCGCCGCATCTATCACATCCGCGACGGGCGCACGCACGAGGAGGCGGGGGAAGGGCGATCGATCGAGTGAGCGCTGCGTGCGCCCGCTCGAGGATGACGGAGGGGCACGAATGTGGAATCCTGTCGTCCCCTCACCGCTTTATCGAGATTCTCATGAAAATCGCTCCCGCCCCGCTTGTCACCCTCTCCAACGGCGTCGAGATGCCTCGGCTCGGGCTCGGCACCTGGCCGATGAACGACGCCGAAGCCGCCGAGAGCGTCGCGCGCGCGCTCGACATCGGCTATCGTCTGATCGACACCGCCGAGAACTACGAGAACGAGCGCGGCGTCGGCGAAGGCATCCGGCGCGCGGGCGTCGCGCGTGACGAGGTCTTCGTCACCACCAAGTTCAACCGCAAGTGGCACAGCATCGACGGCGCGCGCCAGGCCTGCGAGGCCAGCCTCGAGCGCCTCGGCCTGGATTACATCGACCTCTTCCTGGTGCATTGGCCGAACCCTGACCAGG
>JAKLLJ010000092.1:9993-10289 GCA_023150215.1 Thauera sp.
GATCGGCACTTCCAACTTCAAGCCGGCGCACCTGCAGCGCCTGTTCGATGCCGGCCTGTGCCCGCAGGTGAACCAGATCCACCTCGACCCCTGGCATGCGCGCACCGATCACGTCGAGGTGCATGCGGCGCGCGGCATCGTCACCGAGTCCTGGAGCCCGCTCGGCCGCGCCAACGCGATGCTGGCCGACCCCGCGATCGTGGATGTCGCCAAACACTACGGACGCAGCCCGGCGCAGATCATCCTGCGCTGGCACACCCAGCTCGGCTATGTGCCGGTGCCGAAGTCGTCCAACC
>JAKLLJ010000092.1:10299-10836 GCA_023150215.1 Thauera sp.
GCCGAGGAACTGGCCGCGATCAGCGCGCTCGACCGCCCCGATCCCGAGATGCTGGATTCGGACGTGTTCGGGCACTGAGGCTGCGTCAGCGGCAAGCGTTCGCGGCTTCCGCCGCTCCTACAGAAACCGACACGGCGTCCGTCGATTTCGCACAACCGATACGGCGTCGGTCGTTTGTACGAAAACCGGCGGGGCGTCCGTCGATTCCACACAACCGACACGGGGTCCGTCGTTTGTACGGAAACCGATGGGGCGTCCGTCAATTCCGCAAAACCGACACGGAGTCCATCGTTTGTACGGAAGCCGACGGGCGTCCGTCGATTCCGCAAAACCGACGCGGCGCTGGTTGTTTGCACGGAAACCCATGCGGCGCCGGTTTTCGTGTAGGAGCGGCGGAAGCCGCGAACTTTCATGGCGGCTCAGCCCGCAACGGCCCCCTCGCTCCGCCAGACCCCCAACGCCATCAGCTGCTTCGTCGCAGCCTCGGCCCAGCCGCGGTTGGCGGCGGGGCTGGCGGGGCTGGGGTGGAGGATGCGG
>JAKLLJ010000093.1 GCA_023150215.1 Thauera sp.
AGCCGTGGACCAACCAGATGCGCGCCGAGATCGAGAACAGTCTCGCGCTGGACGCGATCGACGTCTATGGCCTGTCGGAGATCATGGGGCCGGGCGTGGCCTGCGAGTTCGTCGGCCACAAGGACGGCCCGCACATCTGGGAGGACCACTTCTACCCCGAGATCATCGACCCGGTCACCGGCGAGGTGCTGCCCGAGGGCGAACGCGGCGAACTGGTGTTCACCTCGCTGACCAAGGAAGCGATGCCGATGATCCGCTATCGCACCCGCGACCTCACCCGCCTGCTGCCCGGCACCGGATGCCCGATGCGGCGGATCGACAAGATCACCGGGCGCAGCGACGACATGCTGATCATCCGCGGCGTGAACGTGTTCCCGACCCAGATCGAGGAAGTGCTGCTGCGCCACGACAAGCTGTGTGGCCACTATCAGCTCGTGCTCACCCGCGACGGCCACCTCGACCAGCTCACCGTGCGCGCCGAGTTGCGCCCGGAACTGGCCGACGACATCGGCAAAGGCCTGCGCCGGCAGATCGGCGAGGAGGTCCGCCACGCGATCAAGAGCGTCGTCGGCATCAGCGCCGAGATCGAGATCCTGGAGCCCGACAGCATCGAGCGCACCCAGGTGGGCAAGGCCAAGCGCGTCATCGACCGCCGCAACGCCGCCACCAGCACCGTGTGAACGCATCCCCCCACAAGAACAGATACGGAGACACCCGATGACCGAAGTCCGCCCCCACGCCGCCAGCCGCGCGGCGGGAGAAGCCGCGCTGATCTATCGTGCCGCGCTCGATGCCGGCCACGCGACGCTCGCTGCCGCCGAGCGCGAGCGCCTGCTCGCCGCCGCCGGCCTGCAGCTCGCCCCCGCGCCCGCCAATGCGGTGGAATTGTCGGTCCGCGTGCACGCCACGCGCGAGTTCGGCCTCGTGCTCAGCGCCGGTGCCGGCGGCCTCGATGGCGCGCTCGATGCGGCCAATTTCGCCCGTGACCGCGCCGCGGTGCATGCCGCGGTCGAGCTCACCGACGGCACGGACTTCATCGAGCGCTTCAAGCGCACGATCGCCTGGCAGCGCATCGCGGCCCTGTGCACGCGTCGCGGCCTCGACACACCGAGCGCAGCGCTCAGCGCCCTCTTCGACGCGGTGCTGCAACTGGCGGCCGGCGGCCATCCCGAGGCCGAGGGCGCACAGGTCGCGGTACAGGAGCTCACCCTCGAGTGCGCCTGCGACGGTGCCACGCTGGCCATCGTCGCTGCGCACTGCAGCGTCGGCGCACCGCCCGTGCTGCGCGTGGCGCGCCCGCTGCACAAGATCGACCGCCTGCTCCACCCGCAGCGCATCGGCATCGTCGGCGCCTCAGCCACCGGCATGAACTTCGGCCGCATCATCCTGCGCAACCTGCTCGGCAGCGGCTGCACGCCCGAGCGCCTGTGCGTGATCCGCCCGGGTGGCGGCGAGATCGACGGCGTCGGCTGCATCGAGAACCTGGCCGCGATCGAGGGCAAGCTCGACCTGCTGATCGTCGCGGTGGCCGCCGACGCGGTCTATCCGCTGGTCGACGAGATCATCGCGACCAACACCGTCGAAGCGGTGATGCTGATCCCCGGCGGCCTCGGCGAGACCGCGAAGAGCCGCGAACCCGCGGCGGCGCTCGCCGCACGCATCAACGCCGCGCACGCGCACGGCGATGGCGGGCCGATCTTCGTCGGCGCCAACTGCCTCGGCGTGGTGTCGCACCCGGGGCGCTACGACTCCTGGTTCATCCCGCTCGAGCGCCTGCCCAAGCCGCAGAAGCTGCCCGAGCGGCGTGCGGTGATGCTGAGCCAGAGCGGCGCCTTCATGATCACCCGGCTCTCGCACAACCCCTGGCTCGATCCGCGCTACATGATCGCGATCGGCAACCAGACCGAC
Source organism: Thauera sp. (assembly GCA_023150215.1). Taxonomy (GTDB): domain Bacteria; phylum Pseudomonadota; class Gammaproteobacteria; order Burkholderiales; family Rhodocyclaceae; genus Thauera. The sequence continues at coordinate 1,909 of JAKLLJ010000093.1, forward strand.
ATCACCCACGGCGACCTGTTGTCGTGGTTCGCCGGCCGCGACGACATCGACACCATCGGCATCTACGTCGAAGGCTTCCGCGACCTCGACGGGCTGGCCTTCGCGCATGCCGTGCGGCGCGCAGTGCTCGCCGGCAAGCAGGTCGTGGTGTATAAGTCCGGCCGCAGCGAGGCCGGCCAGGCCGGCGTGATGGGCCACACCGCCTCGATCGCCGGCAACCCGGTGCTGTTCGCCTCGGTGCTCACCCAGGCCGGCGCCAGCGTCACCGACAACGTCGAGGTGTTCGACGACCTCTTCTACATGGCCGGCGCGCTGCACGCCAAGCACATCGGCGGCGACCGCCTTGCCGCCGCGAGCGGTGCCGGCTTCGAGGCGGTGAGCGCCGCGGATTCGATCGTCGGCGAAACCTTCTCGATGCGCATGGCGGCGCTCGAAGCCGACACCGTGCGCCGCATCGAGGCGGTGCTGGCCGAGAAGAAGCTCGCCGCGCTGGTCGAGGTGCGCAACCCGCTCGACATGAATCCGGGCGCCGACGACGACGCCCACGTGCGCATCACCGCGGCCATGGCCGAAGACCCCAACGTCGATGCGGTGGTGGTCGGCCTCGACCCCACCGCGCCGATGGTGCGCGCGCTCGAGCAGAGCAGGCTGCGCCCGGGCTACGACCTCGCCGACCCGGAGAGCACGGTGCATACGCTGCCGCCGCTGGTGGCCCGCTCCGCCAAGCCGATCGTGGCCGTGGTCGACGCCGGACGCCTCTACGACGCGATGGCGGCCGCGCTGATGGACCAGGGCGTGTGCGTGTTCCGCAACGTCGCGCGCGGCACGCGCGCGCTGGTCCGCCATGTCGAGGCCCGTCTCGACGCCGAGCGCCTCCGCCGCCACTTCGGCCGCTCCTGATCCTGCCACCCGGCACCCCGCAGTACCCCGACCCAACCCTTTCATGAACGGAGACAGACAATGAGCGAAACCCTTCAAGCCGGCCTGAGCCTGACCCGCAAGTACGACATCGACAACGCCCGCACGATCGCCTTCATGGGCGACGAGTGCCGCGTGTATTCCACCCCGGCGCTGCTCTACGACATCGAGGTGTGCTGCCGCGACCTGCTGCTCGCGCACATCGGCGAAGGCAAGGACTCGGTCGGCACCCGGGTCGAGCTCGACCACGTCGGCGCCACCCTGCTCGGCATGTGGATCGAGATCACCGTGAAGCTGGTCGAGGTCAATGGCCCGGCGGTGGTGTTCGAGTTCAGCGCACGTGATGCGCTCGAGGAAGTCGCCCGCGGCCGCCACAGCCGCTTCGTGGTCGGCGTCGACAAGACCCGCCAGCGCCTGCTCGGCAAGCTCGCCAAGGCGCAGGCGGCCTGAGCGCATCGGCTCCTGCACCCCAGCGTTCGCGGCTGCCGCCGCTCCTACAAGAACCGGTGCCGTCCCGCCCGGCCTGTAGGAGCGGCGGCAGCCGCGAACATTCCAGCGCGCCACACCCCCACAAAAACCCGCTCCGTCCCGTCCCGCCCTGTAGGAGCGGCGGCAGCCGCGAACTTTGCGGCGCCCCACTCCCCACACCCGCGCCTCAGTCGCGCACCAGCCCCGCGCGTGAAAAGCTCACCACGCGATCACCGGCAGTCAGGACCGCGGCGGTCAGCGACAGACGGTCTGCCCGCCGTGCGAGCGCGAAGCTCGCGCCGCCATCACGGCTATCCAGGGTGACGCCGTCCAGGCCGACCGCATGCACGCGGCCATCGCCCGCCACGATGTCGGTGACCGAGCTCTGCGAACCCGTGTCGACACGCTGCCAGGTCGCGCCCTCGTCGGTGCTGCGATAGACGCTGCCGCGCAGGCCGCCGACGATCAGCGTGCCGTCGGCAAGCGCAGCGCCGCTCCAGAAAGTGCCGCGATAGCCGGTCGGATGGTAGCTCCAGGTGTCGCCGCCATCGCGCGAGCGCAACACCAGCCCGCGCTCGGCGGCGACGAACAGGTCTCCCTGCGCGTTGCCGAAGATGCTCATCAGGTTGGCGTCGACACGCGTATCGCCCGGCGGCGGCGGGGGCTCGAGCGCTTCCCAGCGTGCACCGCCGTCGTGCGTACGCAGCATCAGCGACCACAGCCCGACCGCGACGCCGTGGCGGGCATCGGTGAAGTGCACCGAGAACAGCGGCCGGTCCTCGGCGGTGTCGGTGCGTTGCACCGACCACGACTCGCCGCCGTCGGCGGTGTGCAGGATCACCCCCTGGTGGCCCACCGCCCAGCCCAGGCGCGCGTCAGCGAAGCTCACCGCGGTCAGGGTCGCGTCGGCCGGCACCATGGCGGCCTGCCTCCACGTCCCCCCCTCGTCGTCCGACAGCAGCACCACGCCGCGTTCGCCCACCGCGACCAGGCGCGCCCCCGCACGGGTGGCATCGAGGATCATGCTGCGCTCGGCAACGGACGCGCCCACCGCCGGGCGCGGCACGAACGCAGCCGGATCGGCCGGCGCGGCCTGTGCGGCGGCGCTGCCGGCCGCGAGGACGAAGGTGGTACCGAGCAGCGCACGCATGCGCTGCAGGCTCGAGATGCCAATCATGTCCACTCCGCAATCAATGCGCGAGGATGCCGGGCGCACGCACCGGCCCCTTGCGCGGAAAGAGCCGCTCCAGCCACACCGCGAAGGCGGGCAGCGCAGTCATCGCCATCACCATGTTCACCATGAACATGAAGGCGAGCAGCTTGCCCATGTCGGCCTGGAACTTGAGTTCCGAGAACATCCAGGTCGCCACCCCCGCCGCGAGCGTGATCGCGGTGAAGATGGTGGCGGTGCCGACCTCGAGGATGGAATGCTCGAGCGCCTTGACGATGTTCTCGCCGCCCGCCAGGTGAAGCTGCAGGCGGTTGTAGATGTAGTAGGCGTAATCGACGCCGATCCCCACCGCCAGCACCATCACCGGGAGCGTCGCCACGGTGAGCCCGATCTCCAGCTCCTTCATGAACCAGTAGCCGATGAAGGTGCCCACCGTGAGCGGCAGGCAGCACGCGATCACGGCGCGGAAGTCGCGATACATCAGCGCCACCAGCACCATGATCGCCGCGTACACATAGAGCATCATCGGCAGCTCGGACTTGTGCACTTCCTCGTTGACCGCCGCCTGCACACCGGCGTTGCCCGAGGCCAGCCGGATCGTCACCCCGGGCTCACGGTCGCGCGCGCGGAAGGCCTTCACCGCGTCGATCACGCGGTTGATCGTGGTCGCCTTGTGGTCGGACAGGAACAGGTGCACCGCGGTCATGCTGCAGTCCTTGTTCATGAAGCCGCGCACGCGGCCGATCTCGGTGGCGAGCCCGGCGTAGTTGCCGGGGTCGCCGGGCACCACCGACATCTTCGGGTTGCCTTCGTTGTAGCCCTCGTTGTAGGTGCGCAGCTGGCCGGAGAAGGACAGCGCCGACAACACCCCCGGCACGTGTTGCAGCTCGGCGACGAAGCGGTCCTGGTAGCGCCCGACCGCGACGTCGTCGCAGGCGTCGGGCGGGGCCTCGAAGATCACCGTGAGCCAGTCGAGACCGGTGTCGTAGCTGGAAGCGATCGACACCGCGTCGCGGTTGAAACGCGCCTCCGCGCGCAGCTCGGGCGCACCCGGCTGCACCGTGCCGATCACGCGGTCGTGGCTCTGCCACACCGCCACCGCGAACACCGCCAGGGTCAGCACGATCACGATCGCCGCGTTGCGCGGCTCGGCCACGCGCGCCAGCGTGCGCAGCCAGCCCGAGCGCTGCTCGCGCTTGAGCACCGCCTTGTCGGCGTATTCCTTGGTGAAGGTGAACAGCGACGCCGCCAGCGGCAGCATCACCAGATTGGTGATGATCTTGTAGCCGACGCCGAGCGAGGCGGTGATCGCGAGCTCGCGCACCATCGGGATCGGGATCAGGATCAGGGTGATGAAGGAGACGAAGGCGGTCACCAGCGCCAGCGTGCCGGGGATGAGCAGGCCGGTGAAGCTGGCGCGTGCGGCCTCGTCGCTGGACTTGCCGTGGGAGAGCTCGCGCACGATGAAGTTGATCTGCTGCACGCCGTGCGAGACGCCGATCGCGAACACCAGGAAGGGCACCAGCACGGCGAGCGGGTCGAGCCCGTAGCCGAGCAGCTTGAGGGTGCCGAACTGCCACACCAGCGAGGTCAGCGAGCAGGCGATCGGCAACAGCGTGAAGCGCACCGAGTGGCAGTACCAGTACACCGCGAGCGCGGTCAGCAGCAGCGCGATCGCGCAGAACTCGAGCACCGCCGACGCGCCGTCGGCGATGTCGCCAATCTGCTTGGCGAAACCGATGATCTGGACCTCGAACTGCGCGTCCTCGAACTTCGCGCGCAGCTCCTCGAGCCTGCGGTTGTAGGCGACGTAGTCGAGCGCCTTGCCATCGCGGTCGCGCTCGTGCAGTTCGGCGACGATCATCGCGCTGGTCTGGTCGCGCGCCACCAAGGTGCCGATGAAACCGCCCTGGCTGGCCGCGCGCTGGATGCCGGCGATCACCTCGGGGGTGAGGTCGCGCGGCATGATCGTGCCCGAGATCAGCGGATCAGCGCGAAAGCCGTCCTCGGTGATCTCGTTCACGAAGGAGTTCGGGGTCCACAGCGACTGCACGCCGAGCCGGTCCACGTTGGGCAGGAAGCTGACCGCCTGGGTGACCTCGTACAGACGCTCCAGCCCGGCCTGCGTCCAGATGTCGCCGCTGCGTGCCTTGACGACGAAGTTCAGGCGGTTGGCGCCGAGCACGTCGTCGCGGTATTCGTTGAAGGTCTGGATGTACTCGTGGCCGATCGGCATCTGCTTCTCGAAGCCGGCGTCCATGCGCAATTGCAGGGCGTAGTAGCCCATCAGCGCGGTGAACAACATGAGCGCGACCAGGATGGTGCCGCGAAAGCGGAAGCACACCGCCTCGAGCAGGCGCAGGTAGCGGGTCAGGAAGGTATCGACCTCGCTGACGCTGAAGGGATTGAGCATGATCGGGTGCGACCTGTCGGGGTTGGAACGGGGCAGCGAGCCGGAGGCGGCGGTCGCCGCCCCCGGGGTGCGCGTCAGAAGTTGCGCGAGATGAAGCCGCCGACGAAGTCGCGATCCTTGTAGGGCGCGCTGAAGGTGTAGTCACCGCCCCAGAACCGGGTGTAGTTGATGCCGGCCTGCCAGGTCATCGGGTTGCGGTTGAACAGCACGTAGAAGTTGGCCGACTTCGCCCCCTCCATCCAGTTGGCCATGAAGTTGGGCGTGTTGCCCTGGACCGCGTGCGAGAGGAACACGCCCGGGATCACCTGCCAGCCGGGGATCAGGGTGCTGTCGTAGGTCAGGCTGAAGTCGAACATGTAGCCCCAGGACAGCTTGTCGCCGACGCCGCTCGGATGCGTCCACGCACCCGCGGCGGGCAGCTGCTGGTAGGTCACGCCGTTGCGGGTACGGGTGTAGACCTTGTCCTTGCTCACCCCCGGGTAGGCGATCGCCACCGCCTCGCCGAGGAAGGTGCCGGTCTGCGCGCCCACCAGGTCCAGGAACCAGCCGTGGTCGCCCGGCGTCAGGCTGAGGATGCCGGTGAGGTGGAACTGGTAGCGCTCCTCGTCGATCGAGCCGTCGCACTGGTCGACCGCCGACAGGTTGCCGAGGTCGTCGGTGCACACCCCGAGCGACACCGCATCCTCCGGCCGGTAAGACAGCTCCGCACCCACCGCCCAGTTGCCCACCGAAGTGTTGGCGCTGATGCCGTACAACTCGCGGTCTTCCTTGAAGTACATGCGCGTGGTGCCATTGGCGTTCCAGTACTGCGCGTTCGGCGTCTTGTCGTGGAAGCGCTGGTAGTACAGGCCCAGATCTACGTCCATGCCCTCAGGGCGGTACTTCACCGAGACGCCGAACTGGCCGGAGTCGCCAGGCTCGTCGTCGGCATCGACCGGGATGGCCTCCCCCGCGCCGAGCATGGCTGCCCGCGCGGCGGCGAGAGGCATGCCATAGAGCGGATCACCCGGCGTACGAATCCGGCTGGCCGCATCCGGCGTGAAGTACAAGGCGTTGTCCCGCCCCTTGTCGAACGTATCCGACATCGAGAAGTAGGTGCCCGCCGGCGGGAAGCTGTAGGGCTTCCACTGGAACTGGTAGTAGGCCTCGAGGTTGAGCCCGCTGCCGAGGTTGGCGGCGACCGACAGCGCCGGCGAGGGCAGGAAGGCCTCCTTCAACTGCACCCCGGGCGAGGACAGGCGCTGCAAGTCCATCGCCACGTTGGAGTTGATGCCGCCGATCATGAACAGGCTCTCGCCCCAGCTCACCACCTGGTTGCCGAAGCGCATCCGGCCGCGGCGCTCGCCAATGTCGAATTCCTTGCTCACCCACAGGTCGTAAAGGCGCACGTATTGGCCAACCGCCTGCTTGGCGTCGCCATCGAGCGGGGTGCGCGCGGTGTCGTCGGCAACGAAGTCGTACAGCCATCCCACCCGACCCATGAACTTCCACTCGTCGGGGAAGCTCAGCAGCAGCTCGTGCGAGCCCTTGAGGTGGGTGGTGAACAGGTCGTTCTTGTCGTAGTTGAGGTTGCCGTCGTCGCCGTTGGCCCACACCGCGGTATTGGCATCGGCACCGCAGGGCGTGGATTGATCGCCGTGGTGGCTGCATTCGCGGCCCTCCACGCGCTTGCCGAAACCGGTGGTCAGGGTGGAATCGAGCGAACCGCGCACCGTGCCGGCCTCGAACTGGAAGGCGTGCGCCGCCGGCGTGCACAGGCCGGCCACCGCCAACCCCAGCACCAGTTTCTTCAGGTGTGTCGTCATGATCGTTCTCCGCAGGACGCCCCGCCCGGGCCGGATGCCGGCCCGGCGTGCGCGCCCGGGTGATGGTCGGGAAGAAAGAAGGGGAGCGGCTTCAGCGGTCGCTGATCGCGCGCAGGTTGTCCGGGGTGTAGAAGGCGTCCTTGTACTTCGGCTCGTCGGCCTCGACCGCCCACACCATGTCCTTGCCGGCACCCATGCTGGCCTGGTCGAAGAGCACACGGCCGGAGACGAGGTCGTACTGCACGAAGGCCGGGTTGTCACAGGCACCCGTTTCGGCGACCGGGATCAGGAAGCTCTCGCGCACCTTCCACAGCTTGCCCTGGGCGTCGTAATCCTCCGCGCCCATCAGCGCCCAGGAGTCCTCGTCGAAGTAGAAACGGCGCTTGGGTGCGACGTGGCGCACGCCATCCTTGGCGGTGGCCTCGACCACCCACACCCGGTGCAGCTCGTAGCGCGTCGATTTCGGATCCACGCCGTCGGGGGTCACCACCTTGCGGCGGTCAGCGTTGGGGTCGTACATGCCGAAGCTGCCGTAACCGATGTACATCTCCTTCTTGCCCACCAGCTTCCAGTCGAAGCGGTCCGGCGTGCCGTTGAACACGCGCGGCTCGTCGAGCGTGTACTGGTTCTCGAAGCCGACCTGCGGGGCGTCGTAGGAGTAGCTCGGCATGCGGCGCACGCGGCGCTGGCCGGGGAAGTAGTAGAAGGTGTCGCTGGTCTTGTTGAGGTAGGAGGTGATCACCAAGGCCTGACCGGCGAGTGCGGTGGGCGAGGTGTAGTTGAAATAGGTGTGGTACTCCACCGGCGGCAGCTCGCTCAGCTTGTGCGAGCCCTTCTTGCCCCAGGGGTAGTAGTAGGTCTGCGTGGAGCCGGCCTCGATCCAGTCGCTGCCGCCGCTGCGCGGCGACAGCATCACCCACAGCGCCTTCATGTCGAGCGCGACGCCGGCGTACTTCATCTTGGCGTTCCACAACACCTCGATGCCGCTCTGCGGCAGCGGGAAGGGAATTCCCGGCACGGTGGCCTCGGCCAGGCTCCAGCCGTCGGCGCCGATCTTCGCCATGCCCACGTTGGCCTTGGTATTGGCCTGCACGAAGTCGGGCGCGGAACAGTAGCGGCGACTCGGATAGACCTCGAGCTTGTAGTTCTTGAACGCCTTGATCACCGCCACCTGACCTTCGCTGAGCCTGGCGGCGTACTTGTCCACGTTCGAGGCGTCGATCGTGAATTGCGCCTTGTCGTCCTTGTACTTGAAGTGGTCGACACGTGGCTGGCCGTAGGCCCAGCCCGGTTTGAGCGCCCCACCCTCATCCCAGGCTGGAATGCTGCCATCGGCGTTGGCCGCGCGCTCACCGCCGAGCGGGGTCAGCGTGGTGCCCAGGCTCGCCGCATCGGCGGCCAGGACGGTGTGGCTGGCCAGCAATGCGCAGGCGAGCGCGGTCAGCTTGCAGAACCTCATGAGTGTCTCCTCCACGTTTCTGATTTTGTCCGCATCGGCAGCCTGTCTGCGAGGACGCCGCCGCTGCGCAGCGGCCGACCGGGCCCGCCTTCCCGCCAGCCTTTCCGGGCTATGGTGTCTGGAGCATAGCGGCACGGTGTAAACCGCATTTCTGCGAAATGTGCCGATTTGTGCGCAGTTGTAGCGGCGACCACCACGACCCGGCGCGCGGGGCGTGCCGCTGCAGCCACCTACATCGCACCCATCACATAGGTCTCGGCGACCACCCGCCAACCCTTCGCCCCCTCCTTCCAGACGAAGAGCGCGCGCACCTGGTAGTCCGACGCCGAGGCGTCGGCGGGCGAGCACCGATAGGTCACGAACGAGTAGCCGAGGCCCGCCGAGCGGCCGCGCGCCGCGTCCGGAACCAGGGTGCAGCTTCGCGTGGTGCGCACGATCTCGTCGATCACCGGCATCAGCGCCTGTCGCCCGCGCACCGTGGCGGGGCTGCCCTCGCCTGCCAGCACGATCGAATCGTCGTATAGAGCCTCGAACCATGCCGCGCCATCCCGAGCCTCGATCGCCGCCTCCACCGCGCGATAGCGCGCCGCGAGCACGTCGTCGAACGCCTGATCCGGTCCCGCGGCGCCCCCGCTCGCAGAGACGGCGAGCGCCAGTCCGCCGAGTGCCATGCGTGTCC
>JAKLLJ010000094.1 GCA_023150215.1 Thauera sp.
AGGAAATCGGCGTGCGCCTTTTCGAGCGCAACCAGCGCCGGGTCGCGCTTACCGCCGCCGGGGCGCGCTTTCTCGGCCACGTCCGCCACATCCTGGGCGGGATCGATGAGGCGGTGGCGGACGCACGACGCGCGGCGGCAGGCGAGGTGGGTGAGTTGCGTGTCGGCTTCACGTCCTCGCTGCCCTTCACCGATCTGCTGCCCGATGCGCTCCACGCCTACCGCAGCCGCTTCCCAGCGGTGCGGCTGCAGCTGCGCGAAATGTTCACCGCCGCGCAGTTCGCCGCCCTTGCGCGCGACGAGCTCGACGTGGGCTTCGTGCGCCTGCAGGCGGGGCCGCCGCCGGCAGGCATCGTGCTGCGCGAGATCGCACGCAATCCGCTGCGCCTGGTGGTCAACGCGGGGCATCGGCTGGCGAACGCCCCCCAGGTGTCGTTTGCGCAACTCGCCGACGAAGACTTCATCAGCTTTCCTGCCGACATCGGCACCGATCTGCCCGGAGTGCTGCGCGCGCTGTGCAGGCAGGCGGGTTTCGAGCCACGTATCGTGCAGACGGCACGTGAGGCGACCACCCAGATCGGCCTGGTCGCCGCCGGCGTGGGAGTGGCACTGTTGCCAGCGCCGCTTGAATCGGTGCGGATTGCGCGCGTGCGCTACCTTCCGCTCACCGAGCCGGAAGCGCAATTCCGCCTCGCGGTGGCGACCGTCGAGGGAACGGGCGCGCCGGTGGTGGCCGGATTCCTGGCCGTGCTCGCGGCAATCGAGGCGCGTTAAGCGGCGGTGGCAAAAAAACGCTGTCGCGTGTCGCCCGGCAACTCGACCCCGGTGTGGCGTGCGCGCTGCAGCAGTTCCCAGTAGTAGCGATAGGAGGCGCGGTCGTGCAGGCGGCCGTTGTGTCGGATCGGGCCCCAGGCCTTGTCCTGCGCGGCAACGAGGATCGCGCCCGCTTCCTCGACTTCGGAAAAGTCAGGCTGCATCGCAGCGATGATCGGCAGGATCTGGTTGGGATGAATGCTCCACATGCGCAAGTAGCCGAACTCGCGGCGAGCGCGCTCGGCGTCATGGCGGATCACCGCGACGTCCTGGAGTTCGGTGGTGACGTTGTGCGCGGGCACCACACCGTTGGCGAGCGCGGCGGAGGCGATGTCTGCCTTGGCGCGCACGATCAGGGGATGCTCGAACTGCCCGGGGCTCTTCATCGCGCTGCCGGGGATGGCGCCGTGATGAGCGGAAACGAAATCCATCAGGCCGAAGTCGAGCGACTCGACGCCGTCGAGCGCAGCGATCTCCCACGCGTCGCGCAACGCACCGTGGGTTTCGATCAGGACATGGACGGGGAGCGGGCGCACCAGTTTGCAGGCGGCCTCGACACGGCGCAGGGCGCTGATCTGTGCACCTGCATCGGCAGCGCAACGCACCTTGGGGAGGGTAACGAAGGCCAGCCGCCTGCCGGCACCGCCGACCAGAATCTCGAGGTCGCGCTGCCAGTGCGGATGGGTGATGTCGTGGATGCGCGCGCCGACCCGACCGAAATGGTTGTCCGCGCCATTGACCACCTCCACCACCACGCGTGCATGCTCGGCCTCGGCACCCGCCTGCGCGCCGTCCTCGCAGTCGCAGGTGATGTCGAACACCGGGCCGAGCTCCTGCTGCAGCTTGAGCGCCTTCTGCATCAGCTTTTCGGCGCCGGCGTAGTGGTCCACGGCGGGCAGGGCGGGGAAGGGCTTTTCACCGGCGAACAGGACTTCGGCAGGATGAAGATGCATGTCGGATTCCTCGAGGTGCGCCGCGCGAAGCGGGGCACGAAAAAAAAGCCACGGGATTTTACCCCGTGGCTTGCAGTACCGCAGCAGCGCATGCCGCTACGGACGCTGCATCACTTCAGCATGTCGGCAACCGCTGCGCGCTCGTCCTCGAGTTCCTTGAGCGTGATGTTGATCTTGCCGCGGGAATACTCGTCGATCTCCAGCCCCTGGATGATCTTGAACTGGCCGTCCTTGCATTCGCACGGGAAGCCGAACACCACGCCTTCGGGGATGCCGTAGGAGCCGTCGGAGGGCACGCCCATGGTGACCCAGTCGCTCGAGCCGAGCACCCAGTCATGCACGTGGTCGATGGCGGCGTTGGCGGCCGAGGCCGCCGACGAAAGGCCACGGGCCTCGATGATGGCGGCGCCGCGCTTGCCGACGGTGGGCAGGAACACGTCGTTGTTCCAGGCGTGGTCGTTGATCAGCGCCTTGACGCTGTCGCCGTTGGACTCGCAGAAGCGGTAGTCGGCGTACATCGAGGGCGAGTGGTTGCCCCACACGACCATCTTCTTCAGCGAGGACACTTCACGGCCCGACTTGGAAGCCAGTTGCGACAGCGCGCGGTTGTGATCCAGGCGCAGCATGCCATGGTAGTTGTTCGGGTTGGTGCGGCCGACCTTGATGGCAGCGGCGCGGGCGATGTAGGCGTTTGTGTTGCAGGGGTTGCCGACGACCAGCACGCGCACGTCTTCCTTGGCGTTCTCGGCGATGGCCTTGCCCTGCACGGTGAAGATCGCGCCGTTGGCGGTCAGCAGGTCGGCACGCTCCATGCCGGGGCCGCGCGGACGGGCACCGACCAGCAGGCACACGTCGGCGTCCTTGAAGGCCACGTTCGGATCGTCGGTGGCGACCATGCCGGCGAGCAGCGGGAAGGCGCAGTCTTCCAGTTCCATCATGACGCCCTTGACCGCCTTCTGCGCCTGCGGCAGATCGAGCAGTTGCAGGATGACGGGCTGGTCCTTGCCCAGCATTTCACCACTGGCGATGCGGAACAGCAGGCTGTAGCCAATCTGGCCGGCGGCGCCGGTGACAGCAACGCGCATGGGGGCTTTGCTCATGTGTTTACTCCCTCGAGTGTGACGGTCGTTTAACGTGCTGAAAACCTGCCCGGCGCCTCGCCAGCGCATCGGCGCGGCACGCCGGCCGACATCGTCTGCGTCCGGCGGCGCTACGATCCCGCGTGCGCGGCGACCTGCCTGGGCGCCGGCATACTACCGGCGCTGGCAAGCTCTGTCAAACATCATCTTATATCTTATATAAGATAGAAGACTAAAGATAGACGTTCGTGAAAATTTATGCTCAAATGCGCGCATGTCGCAGGAATCGCCCACCTTCAGCCCGCTCTACCGCCAGATCAAGGCCTTGATTCTTCAGGCCCTTGAGGCGGGTGAATGGCGTCCTGGCCAAGCCATCCCGAGCGAGCAGGAACTCGCCGCGCGCTTCAATGTATCGCAAGGCACGGTGCGCAAGGCGATCGACGAGATGGCCGCTGACAACCTGCTCGTCCGCAAGCAGGGCAAAGGCACCTTCGTCGCCTCCCACAACGACCCGCGCGCACTTTTCCGCTTCCTCCGGCTCGTCCCCGTCGATGGCGACCTCTCGCCGCCGCAGAGCGTGCCGCTCGATTGCTGGCGCGCCAAAGCCGGCCAGGAAGCATCGCGCATGCTTGCGATCGAACCCGGTGCACCCATCATCATAGTCCGCCGCCTGTTGAAGTTTGCCAACAAGCCGGTGGTGATCGACGAAATCTATCTCCCGGGTGAAGTGTTTCAGGGCCTCAGTAGCGAAACGCTGCAAGGCTGGCATGGTTCGCTCTACAGCCTTTTCGAAAGCCGCTTCGGCGTACGCATGATCCGTGCCCAGGAGCGCATCCGCGCAGTCGCCGCCGATCGCGGCGCCGCCGACGCGCTCGGTGTTCGTGAAGGCACGCCTTTGCTTTCGGTCGAGCGGGTCACTTACACCTATGGCGACAAGCCGGTGGAATGGCGGCGCGGGCTGTATTCCACCGCCGAACATTTTTATCTGAATGAGTTGAATTAGAGCTGCTGTCAGTGGGCCGCAGGCCGGGTGCGGCGCTATAATTATGTCTTTTCCGGAGTCCGCGACGGGGGTCGTCGCACATGCAGAGGGGAGTCTTCATGTCAGAAGTCACAGTGCGCAAGCAACGGCCGAAGCATCTGGCCATCAATGAGATCCGGTTGCCCTTGCCAGGCATCGTGTCGATTCTTCACCGGGTAAGCGGAGCGGGTTTATTCCTGCTGCTGCCCTTTCTGCTGTATCTGCTCGATCGAAGCCTGGGATCGCCGGAAACCTTCGAAACTTTTGCTGCAGTGGTCGACAACGGGTTCATCAAGCTGATCCTCTTCGGTCTGCTGTGGGCCTACCTGCATCACTTCTGCGCGGGCATCCGCTTCCTGATGCTCGACATGCACAAGGGCGTGGATCTTGAGCCGGCCCGCAAGTCCTCCAAAATCGTTCTGGTCGTGAGCATCACGCTCACCTTGATCATCGGGGTGGTCCTATGGTGAAACAGCGTATCGTCGTCGGCGCGCACTATGGTCTGAAGGATTGGATCGCACAGCGCGCCACCGCCGTCTATATGGCGGCTTACACGATCATCTTCGCGCTCTGTGCGTTCAGTCTGCGCGAACTCAACTACCAGGAGTGGTCGAGCCTGTTCTCGCACGGCCTGTTCCGCTTCCTCAGCTTCCTGTTCTTCCTGTCGCTGTTCTATCACGCCTGGATCGGCATCCGCGACATCTGGATGGACTACATCAAGCCGACCGGTGTGCGCCTGGCGCTGCACCTCGTCACTCTCTTCCTGCTCGTCGGCTATGCCGGCTGGGCGGCCCAGATCCTGTGGAGGCTCTAAGCGTGAACGTCGCGAAGCGTACCTTTGATGCGGTCATCGTCGGCGCTGGCGGTGCCGGCCTGCGTGCAGCGCTGCAACTCTCCGAATCCGGCCTCAAGACCGCCGTGCTGACCAAGGTCTTCCCGACCCGCTCGCACACCGTCGCGGCGCAGGGTGGCGTGGCCGCCTCGCTCGGCAACTCGACCGAAGACAACTGGCACTGGCACATGTACGACACCGTCAAGGGGTCGGACTGGCTGGGCGACCAGGATGCCATCGAGTTCATGTGCAAGAAGGCGAACGAGGTCGTCGTCGAACTCGAACACTACGGCATGCCTTTCGACCGTACCGACAACGGCAAGATCTACCAGCGTCCGTTCGGCGGTCACTCGATGAACTACGGCCAGGCGCCGGTCATGCGTTCCTGTGCGGCGGCTGACCGCACCGGCCACGCCATGCTGCACGCGCTGTACCAGCGCAACGTGCGCGCCAACACCCAGTTCTTCGTCGAGTGGATGGCGCTCGACCTGATCCGCGACGCCGACGGCGACGTCCTCGGCGTGACCGCGATGGAGATGGAAACCGGCGAGGTCTCGATCTTCCACGCCAAGGCCACCATCTTCGCCACCGGCGGTGCCGGCCGCATCTACTACTCCTCGACCAACGCCTTCATCAACACCGGTGACGGCGTCGGCATGGCGGCGCGCGCCGGCATCCCGCTCGAGGATATGGAGTTCTGGCAGTTCCACCCCACCGGCGTGGCCGGCGCGGGCGTGCTGATTACCGAGGGCGTGCGCGGCGAGGGCGGCATCCTGCGCAACTCGTCAGGCGAGCGCTTCATGGAGCGCTATGCACCAAACCTGAAGGACCTCGCGTCCCGCGATGTGGTGTCGCGTGCGATGACCACCGAGATCAACGAAGGACGGGGTGCGGGTCCGGACAAGGATCACGTGCTGCTCGACATCACGCACCTGTCGCCGGACACCATCATGAAGCGCCTGCCGGGCATTCGCGAGATCGCGATCCAGTTCGCCGGCGTCGATCCGATCAAGGCGCCAATCCCGGTCGTGCCGACCTGCCACTACCAGATGGGCGGCATTCCGACCAACTACAAGGGCCAGGTCGTGGTGCCGAAGGATGGCAACTCGAACAGCCCGGTCGCAGGCTTCTACGCCGCGGGCGAGTGCGCATGCGCCTCGGTGCACGGTGCCAACCGCCTCGGCACCAACTCGCTGCTCGACCTGCTGGTGTTCGGCAAGTCGGCGGGTGAGACCGTGGTCGAGGACTTCAAGTCGGGCCAGCTCAAGCTCAAGCCGCTGCCGGCCGATGCAGCCGACGTGTCGCTCGCCCGCCTCGCGCGCCTGGACGGCCAGGCCAACGGCGAAAGCGTGTTCGACGTCGGTCTCGAGATGCGCCGCACCATGCAGAAGCATGCAGGTGTGTTCCGCTTCGACAACCTGCTCAAGGAAGGCGTGCAGAAGATCGGTGAAGTCGCCGAACGCGCCAAGCGCACCCAGATCGCGGACAAGTCCAAGGTATGGAACGTCGCCCGCATGGAAGCCCTCGAACTCGACAACCTGATCGAGGTGGCGCGCGCGACCATGGTCTCGGCCGAAGCTCGCAAGGAGTCGCGCGGCGCACACGTTCGCGACGACGCGCCCGACACTGCCGAGAATCCGAACGGTCGTGATGACGAGAACTGGCTCAAGCACACGCTGTGGTATTCCGAAGGCAACCGCCTCGATTACAAGGCGGTGAACCTGAAGCCGCTGTCCGACGATGTCGAGCCGATCGCGCTCGCCACGCGCACCTACTGAGCGCACGGGAGAAACACACATGACCAAGTGTACCGTTCAATTCAAGATCTACCGCTACGATCCGGACAAGGACGAAGCACCGTACATGCAGGACATCTCGGTCGAGCTCGAAGCTTCCGACAAGAAGCTGCTCGACGCGCTGATCCGCCTGCGTGCCAAGGACGACTCGATGTCCTTCCGCCGTTCCTGCCGCGAAGGCGTGTGCGGCTCGGACGCGATGAACATCAACGGCAAGAACGGGCTCGCCTGCCTGACCGACGTCGATAGCATCGAACAGCCGATCACGCTGCGCCCGCTGCCCGGGCTGCCGGTGATCCGCGACCTGATCGTCGACATGACGCAATTCTTCAAGCAGTACCACTCGATCAAGCCGTACCTGGTCAACAACGACACGCCGCCCGAGCGCGAGCGCCTGCAGTCGCCTGAGGACCGCGAGGAACTCAACGGTCTGTACGAGTGCATCCTGTGTGCATGCTGCTCGACTTCGTGCCCGTCGTTCTGGTGGAATCCGGACAAGTTCGTCGGTCCGGCCGGCCTGCTCGCCGCCTACCGCTTCCTCGCCGATACCCGCGACCAGGACACCAACGCGCGCCTCGACAACCTCGAGGATCCCTACCGTCTGTTCCGCTGCCATTCCATCATGAACTGCGTCGATGTCTGTCCGAAGGGTCTGAATCCGACCCGCGCGATCGGCAAGATCAAGGACATGATGGTCAGGCGTGCGGTCTAAGGGCGGGCCGATCGCATGACAATCAACAGGGGGCGCGTGCGCTGGCAGTGCCGGAGGGCCTTGCTTGAGCTCGACCTTGTCTTCACGCGCTTTCTAGAGCGGCATTTCGATCGTCTCAGCGACGATCAGGTGGCGGATCTGGACGACCTGCTGCGCTGCGACGACTACGACATCTGGGCGTGGGTCAACGGCAGCAAGGCATGTGAGAATGACCGCTGGAAGGAGATGATCGGGCTGCTGCGTCAGGGGTGACGCAGCATTACCGATCCTAAAAGACCACGGCAGTTAAACCGGCAAGTAGAAGGGACGATCTATGAGCACTGAACGCACTGCAACCCTCACCGTCGACGGTCAGACCGTCGACTTCCCGGTCATGACCGGCACCCATGGCAACGATGTCATCGACATTCGCACCCTGGGCGGCAAGACCGGCCTCTTCACCTACGACTCCGGCTTCCTGTCGACGGCCAGCTGCAAGTCGAAGATCACCTTCATCGACGGTGACAAGGGCGAGTTGCTGTACCGCGGTTATCCCATCGAGCAGCTTGCCGAGCAGTGCAACTTCCTCGAGGTCGCCTACCTGCTCAAGAACAGCGAACTGCCCAACGCCACTCAGAAGGCGGAATTCGAAACCACGATCAAGCGCCACACGATGGTGCATGACCAGATGACAAAGTTCTACTCGGGCTTCCGCCGCGACGCGCACCCGATGGCGGTCATGGTCGGCGTGGTCGGCGCGCTGTCGGCCTTCTACCACGAGGCGATGGACTTCTCCGACGCCGAGCACCGCAACATCTCGATCAACCGCCTGATCGCCAAGCTGCCGACCATCGTCGCGATGGCCTACAAGTACAACAGCGGCCAGCCGTTCATGTACCCGCGCAACGATCTCGATTACACGGCGAACTTCATGCACATGATGTTCGGCACACCGTGCGAGCGCTACGAGCCGAACCCGGTGCTGGTGCGTGCGCTCGACGTGATCTTCACCCTGCACGCCGATCACGAGCAGAACGCCTCGACGTCGACCGTCCGCCTGGCCGGCTCCTCGGGTGCCAACCCCTTCGCCTGCATCTCGGCCGGCATCGCCTGCCTGTGGGGTCCGGCGCACGGCGGCGCCAACGAAGCCTGCTTGAACATGCTGGAAGAAATTGGCGACGTGTCGCGCGTCGGCGAGTACATCAAGCGTGCCAAGGACAAGAACGACAGCTTTAAGCTGATGGGCTTCGGTCATCGCGTGTACAAGAACTTCGATCCGCGCGCCAAGCTCATGGGCAAGGTCTGCGCCGATGTGCTGGGTGAGCTCGGACTCGAGAACGACCGCCTGTTCAAGCTCGCCAAGGAACTCGAGAAGATCGCCTTGGAAGACCCGTACTTCGTCGAGAAGAAGCTGTATCCGAACGTCGACTTCTACTCGGGCATCGTGCAAAAGGCACTCGGCATCCCGACCTCGATGTTCACCTGCATCTTCGCGCTCGCCCGCACTGTGGGCTGGATCACGCAGTGGGAAGAAATGATCACCGATCCCGAGTACAAGATCGGCCGTCCGCGCCAGCTCTACGTCGGCACGGCGCGCCGCGACGTCCCGGCGCTGGCGCAGCGTCCGTAAAAGACGATGAAGAGGGCAGGCAGGATCCGCCGAAGCTGACGGTTACGGGGTGGCTGCGCAATCGTGGCCATCCCGTTTTTCCTTCCGGAGGCGGGGCCCAGTGCGTCCCGGGTCCCACAAGCAGGGCAACAGAACACCACAGGTGGCTTTCACATGATGAAGCAACTCGAACAGACCTCGCACTTGTTCGGCTCGAACGCGCCGTTCATCGAGGAGCAATACGAAAATTATCTGGCCGATCCGGCCTCCGTCTCCGCCGAATGGCGCGAGTACTTCGACAAGCTGCAGGCCCAGGTCGGCGCCGCCGCCCGCGACGTTCCCCATGGCCCGGTGATCGCCGCCTTCGAGCAGATGGCCAAGCGCGGTCCGGTGCGCACCATCGTCACCGCGGGTGAAGACAAGCAGCAGGTCTCGGTGCTGCAGCTGATCAACGCGTACCGCTTCCTCGGCAACCGCTGGGCCAATCTCGACCCGCTCAAGCGCACCGAGCGCCCGCAGATCGCCGAGCTCGAGCCGTCGTACTACGGCTTCACCGAGGCCGACCTGTCGAAGGGCTTCAACGTCGGCTCCTTCCATGGCTTCACCACCGAGCGCGCGACCCTGCGCGAGATCCTCGAAGCCTTGCGCCAGACCTATTGCGGCTCGATCGGCTCGGAGTACATGTACATCTCCGACATCGCCCAGAAGCGCTGGATCCAGAGCCGGCTCGAGAGCCTACGCGGCACGCCCAAGTTCTCGGTCGAGGTCAAGAAGCGCATCCTCGAGCGCACCACCGCGGCCGAGACCCTCGAACGCTACCTGCATACCCGCTACGTCGGCCAGAAGCGTTTCTCGCTCGAGGGCGGTGAGTCGGCGATCGTCGCGATGGACGAGGTGATCCGCGTCGGCGGCAGCCTCGGCGTGTCCGAGACCGTGATCGGCATGGCCCACCGTGGCCGCCTCAACGTGCTCGTGAACACCCTCGGCAAGTCGCCTTCGATGCTGTTCTCGGAGTTTGAGGGCAAGGCCGCGGCCGACCTCACTGCGGGTGACGTGAAGTACCACATGGGCTTCTCGAGCGACGTCATGACCCCGGGCGGCCCGATGCACCTGACGCTCGCCTTCAACCCCTCGCACCTCGAGATCATCAACCCGGTGGTCGAGGGCTCGGTGTATGCCCGCCAGTTGCGCCGCGGCGATGCCGACAAGAAGCAGGTCCTGCCGGTGCTCATCCACGGCGACGCCGCGGTGGCGGGCCAGGGCGTCAACCAGGAGATGCTGAACTTCTCGCAGACCCGCGGCTACGGCACTGGCGGCACGGTGCACATCGTCGTCAACAACCAGATCGGCTTCACCACCTCCGACCCGCGCGACTACCGCTCGTCCTTGTACTGCACCGACATCTTCAAGATGGTCGAAGCGCCGATCTTCCACGTCAATGGCGACGACCCCGAAGCCGTGGCGCTGGTCACCGCGCTCGCGGTCGAGTTCCGCCAAGAGTTCAAGAAGGACGTCGTGGTCGACATCATCTGCTTCCGCAAGCTCGGCCACAACGAGCAGGACGAGCCGATGGTGACCCAGCCGTTGATGTATCGCACCATCCAGAAGCACCCAGGCACGCGCAAGCTCTACGCCGAGCGCCTGGTCGCCGAGGGCACGCTCAAGGCCGAGGAGCCAGACCAGATGATCGCCGAGTACCGCGAGCACCTGGACAAGGGCGAGCTGCTCTACAACCCGGTGCTCTCCGGACACAACCGCCAGTTCGCGGTCGACTGGTCGCCCTACCTCAAGCAGCCCTACACCGACGAAGGCAACACGGCCATCCCGGTGCAGGAAATCAAGCGTCTGGGCGAGCGGCTGAGCGCGATACCCGAGGGCTTCGCGCTGCATTC
>JAKLLJ010000095.1 GCA_023150215.1 Thauera sp.
GGGGCGCAGGCCGGGCACCGTAGCAACCTCGAGCAGGCGCGAGCGCCATTGCCCGCCGACGATGCGGACCCGGCTCACCGCGCCGCTTCCGTGGCCGTGGTGGCGGGTGCGGCGGGACGGTCGCCGTCGCCGCCGGCGATCACGGTGATGAGCTGCTCGGGGCGGATGCGGCGCTGCCAGGCGTCGCGCACCGCGTCGATTCCGACGGCCTCGACCGCGCGCGGATAGCGCTCGAGCCAGTCGAGCGGCAGGCCGTAGAAGCCGATCATCGACACATATTCAAGTAGCTTGGCGTTGGCGTCGAGGCGCAGGCCGAAGCCGTTGACCAGGTTGTCCTTCGCTGCCTGCAGCTCCGCGGCGCTCGGCCCCTCGGCTAGGAAGGTGGCGAGGGTGGCGCGCACCACCGCGAGCGCCTCCTCGGTCTGGCCGCCGCGCGTCTGCAGGCCGATCTGGAACGGCCCGGCGACCTGCTGCGGCGAGAACGCGCTGTACACGCTGTAGGCGAAGCCACGTTTCTCGCGCACCTCGGCGGTCAGTCGCGACACGAAGCCGCCGCCACCGAGCACGTAGTTGCCGACCAGCAGCGGGAAGTAGTCGGCGTCTTCGCGTGCCATGCCCGGCTGGCCGATGAGGATGTGAGCCTGCGCCGAAGGATGCGGGATGCGGAAGGTGTGCGCGCTCGTCGCCGCGGGCGCGGGCAGCGGCGTGGCGGACGCGGTGGCCGGCAAGCCTGCGGTGAGGCGGATCGCGATGCGCTCGGCGGCGGCGCGGTCGAGGTCGCCGACGATCGCCACCGCGGCACGATTGGCGCCATAGTGATGGCGGTGGAAGTCGACCAGGTCGTCGCGCCCGATTGCGGCGAGCGACTCCGGCGTGCTGTCGTGGCCGTAGGGGTGGCCGGCGTACAGCGCGGCGTTGAACTGGCGGGCGGCGAGTGCTCCCGGCTTGGTCAGCGCCTCGCGCAGGCCGGCGATCGCGCGGCTGCGCTCGCGCTCGAGCACCTCGGCGGGAAAGCTCGGGCGGGCGAGCAGGGTGGCGGCCAGCTCGACCGCGGCGTCGAGCTCGGTCGCCGAGGACAGGCTGCGCAGCGCCATGCTGGCGCGGTCGTTGTCGGTGCCGCCCGAGAGCTCGATGCCGAGGTCGGCCTTGCGGTCGGCGATGGTCTGTTCGTCGAGGCCGCCGGCGCCGGCGTCGAGCAGGGCCTGGGTCATGCCGGCGAGGCCGGCCTTGTCGGTGGGCTCCAGCGCGCTGCCAGCGGCAAACGAGACCTGAATGTCGACCAGCGGCAGTGCGCGGCTTTCGACGAAATGCACGCGTGCGCCGGTGGGCGCGATCCAGTGCTGGATCGCGGGGGCGGCGTGAGCGTTGGTGGCGGCCAGGCCGAGGCCCAGCGCGGCGAGGCGGGCGAGGTTCGAGACGAGGCCCGGCGTGAAGGGGGTAGTGCGAGTCATGGCGGCGTGTTCCCTGCGAGGTGCGCTTCAGTGGCGCGGGGCGGCGAAGGGCGAGCGCGGGCGCTTCTCGCCGAGCGGCTGCGGCTCGAGGCGGGCGGTGTTGAGGGCGTCGTCGTTGAAATGACGCTTCGCCACCGCCTGCACCTCTGCGGCAGTGACTGCGCGCAGGCCGTCGAGCAGCGTCTGCTCGTCGCGCCACGACAGGCCGGCGGATTCGAGATAGCCGATCTCCATCGCCTGGCCCATCAGCGAGTCGCGCTTGTACACCTGGGCGGCGATCGCCTGCGTCTTCACGCGTGCCAGCTCCTGTTCGCTGATGCCTTCTTCACGGATGCGCTGCAGCTCGGCGCGCAGCGCGGTGGCGAGTGCCTCCGGCGTGGTGCCTGCGGCGGGAACGCCGTGCAGGTAGAACAGCGCCGGGCCACGGTTGCCGGTGTCGTAGCTGGCGCCGGCGCTCACCGCGATCTGCTGGTCGCGCACCAGGCTGCGGGTGAGGCGTGCGCCGTCGTAGCCGTCGAGCACGGCGGCGAGCACGTCGAGCGCGTAGGCCTCGCGGTCGCTCGCCGGGTCGCGCAGCGCGGGCACGTGCCAGGCCATCGCCAGGTAGGGCAGCTCGGCCGGTGCCTTCACGACCGAGGCGCGCGGGCCGCGCTGCGCGGGTTCGAGCGAGATCCGCCGTGCCGGCAGCTCGCCCGGCGGGATCGCACCATAGTGCTGTTCGGCGTCGCGGAACACCGCGCGGTGATCGACGTCGCCCACCACCACGAGATACGCGTTGTTGGGCGCATACCAGCGCCGGTACCAGGTGCGTGCGTCCTCGGGCTGCATGGCCTCGAGGTCGGGCATCCAGCCGATCACCGGGCGGCGGTAGGGGTGGGCCTGGTAGGCGGTGGCCATCAGCTGTTCGAAGACGAGCGCACGCGGCTGGTCGTCGGTGCGCAGGCGCCGCTCTTCCTTGACCACCTCGAGCTCGCGCGTGAACTCGTCGTCGGTGAGCACCAGGTTTTTCATGCGGTCGGCTTCGAGCGCCATCATCGCCGGCAGGTGGGCGGGCGGCACCTGCTGGAAATAGGCGGTGTAGTCCTTGCCGGTGAAGGCGTTGTCGCGCCCGCCGACCGCGGCCACGCGCTTGTTGAACTCGCCCGGGCCGACCTCCCGGGTGCCCTTGAACATCATGTGCTCGAGCACGTGGGCGACGCCCGAGACCCCGTCCGGCTCGTCCATCGCGCCGGCGCGGTACCACACCATATGCACGACCGAGGGCGCGCGGCGGTCTTCCTTGACGATCACCTTCATGCCGTTGGCGAGCGTGGTCTCGAACGGGTTGGCGAGGGCGGGCGCGGCGAAGGCGGTGGCGAGTACGGCGCCGAGCACGAGACGGCGGGCAAGGGGGTGGTGAAACATGGAGTTGTCCTGCATCTGTTAGAATCCGCGGCACTCCGCGAGGCCCGCTGCGCAGTGCGCAGCCTGTGCCGGGGAGCCGCATCTTAGCGTGATCGGCGGTGCGCGCCCATGCTTGGCGGGCGCGTGCACCGACGCAAAACGTCCCCTCTGACCCGAGCGTTTCATGTTTGGTTTCCTGAAGAAGAAGTTCGGCAAGTCCGATGACGCGGCCAAGGCCGTCGACTCGGCGGCCGATGCGGTGCATACGCCGGAGCCGGTCGATGGCGCCATTGACGGCGCCCTCCCGGCGGTCCTGCCGCCGTCCGCGGACACGCAGCCGTCCGACGCTGCGCATGCGCCCGGCGCCGCAAGCGTGTCGGCCGAGGCGAGTGCACCAGCTGTCGGCGAAGCGCCGCCTGCCGTCGCGGCGGCGGCCGAGGCGAGTGTCGAAACCGCCGTGCAGGCGGTCACGGAGCCCGCGCTCACGGAGGCGCCCGAGGCTACCGTCGAGCCGGAGCCTGCGTCCGAGTCCGGGATCGAGGCCGAAGTGGCGCCCGAGGTGGATCTCAACGTGGAGCCCGAGGTGGAGTCTGAAGCAGAGCCCGAGCCCGAGCCGGCCGCGCTCGTCGCCGCGCCAAGAAAATCCTGGACCGAGCGCCTCAAGGCCGGCCTCGCCCGCACGCGCCAGCAGATCGGCGGCGGCCTGGCGAGCCTGTTCGGCCTGCGCAAGATTGACGAGGATCTGCTCGAGGAGCTCGAATCGACGCTGCTGATGGCCGATTGCGGCGTGGATGCCACCCAGCACCTGATCGAGGATCTGCGCCGGCGCTGGAAGCGCGACCACCTGGAAACCGCCGACCAGTTGCAGAAGGCGCTCGCCGATGGCCTGCACGAGATCATCGCGCCGCTCGAGGAGCCGCTCGTGGTCGACGGCCACCAGCCTTTCATCATCATGATCGCGGGCGTCAATGGCTCCGGCAAGACGACCTCGATCGGCAAGCTCGCCAAATATTTCCAGGCGCAGGGCAAGAGCGTGCTGCTGGCCGCGGGCGACACCTTCCGCGCCGCCGCCCGCGAGCAGTTGATGACCTGGGGCGATCGCAACAACGTCACCGTGGTCGCGCAGGAAAGCGGCGACGCCGCCGCGGTGATCTTCGACGCGATCAACGCTGCGCGCGCGCGCAAGATCGACGTCGTGCTTGCCGACACCGCCGGCCGCCTGCCCACCCAGCTCCACCTGATGGAAGAGATCGCCAAGGTGCGCCGCGTGATCGCCAAGGCCGATCCCAGCGGCCCGCACGAGGTGCTGCTGGTGCTCGACGCCAACATCGGCCAGAACGCGCTCGCCCAGGTCAAGGCCTTCGACAAGGCGACCGGCGTCACCGGCCTGGTGGTCACCAAGCTCGACGGCACCGCCAAGGGCGGCGTGCTCGCGGCGATCGCGCGCCAGTGTCCGAAGCCGCTGCGCTTCATCGGCGTCGGCGAAGGCATCGACGACCTGCAGCCGTTCAAGGCGCGCGAGTTCGTCGACGCGCTGTTCGAGCCGGGTGCCGGCGCGGTCAAGAGCGGAGTGGAAGCGCGCCGATGATCGTCTTCGAGGACGTGGCCAAGCGCTATGCGGGTGGCTACACGGCGCTGGCGGGCGTCAGTTTCGAGATCCGCCACGGTGAGCTGGTGGTGCTGTCCGGGCATTCGGGCGCGGGCAAGAGCACCTTGTTCAAGCTGATTCCGGTGATCGAGCGGCCGACGTCGGGGCGAGTGCTGATCAACGGCCAGGACGTGTCGCACCTGCCCAGGACGGCGACCCCCTACCTGCGGCGCAATCTCGGCCTGGTGCTGCAGGAGAGTCGCCTGCTGTTCGACCGCAACGTGTACGACAACGTGATGCTGCCGCTGGTGATCACCGGCCATCCCGCCAGTGACGCTGCGAAGCGGGTGGCGGCGGCGCTCGAGCGCGTCGGCCTCGACGGGCGCGGCAAGGAGATGCCGGCGGGCCTGTCGGGCGGCGAGCAGCAGCGCGTGGCGATCGCACGCGCGATCGTCAATCGGCCGTCGATCCTGATCGCCGACGAACCGACCGCCCACCTCGATCCCGCCTACGCGGCCGACATCGCGGCGCTGTTCCGCTCCTTCAACGACGCCGGCGTCACCGTGCTGGTGTCGACCCACGACGCCAGCCTGTTCGCGGCCAGCCGGCCGCGCCGGCTGGTGCTGGCCAAGGGCAGCCTGGTGGAGGATTCGCGCCCGGGCGGGCGTCCGGCGCAGGAGGAGGCAGCATGATCAACTGGTTCTATCTGCACCTGCGCGCGATCGGGCACGCGCTGCGCCGCCTGGTCGCGCAGCCGCTCGGCACGCTGCTGTCGGCGCTGGTGGTCGGCATCGCGCTGTCCCTGCCCGGTGGGGGCTATCTGCTGCTCGACAACGTGGGCGCGCTCGCGCGCGGGGTCTCGGGCACGCCCGAGATCAGCCTGTTCCTGGAGATGGATGCCGGCGCGGCCGAGGTCGCCGCGCTCGAGCAGCACCTCAAGGGCGAGACCGAGCTCGCCAGCTACCGCTTCGTGCCGCGTGACGAAGGCTTGCGCCAGCTCGAGGCCGCCGGCCTCGGCGACGTGCTCGGTGGGCTCAAGGCGAACCCGCTGCCCGATGCCTTCGTGCTCGCGCCACGCGGCGAGGATCCGGCGCTGTTCGAGCGCATGGCTGCGCGCATGCGCGCCTGGCCCAAGGTCGCCCATGTGCAGCTCGACTCGGCTTGGGTCGAGCGCCTGCAGGCGTTGCTCGCGCTGGGGCGCTCGGCGGTGCTGATGCTCGCCGGGCTGCTCGGCTTCGCGCTCGTGGTCGTCACCTTCAACACCATCCGCCTGCAGATCCTGACCCAGCGCCAGGAGATCGCGGTGAGCCGCCTCCTGGGTGCCACCGACCCCTTCATCCGCCGGCCGTTCTACTGGTTCGGCGGACTGCAGGGTGCGCTCGGCGGGTTGGTCGCGCTCGGCACCATGGCGCTTGGGGTCGAGGCGCTCGCCGGGCCGGTGGCCACGCTGGCCGAAACCTATGGCGCGGTGTTCGCCCTCAATGGCCCGGACGAACGCGCGGCGCTGACGATCGTCGCCTTTGCGACCTTCCTCGGCTGGCTGGGGGCCGCGATCTCGGTGCGCAGGCATCTCGCCGGTGCTTGAATTTCCGTCATCTGCCTTCACGTAAAACACGGTGGGATCGGCGCCCTGCGGCCATGCTCGAGGGCCGCGGCAGCGCGATCCACGATAGCGGATCACGATGGCTTGTCGATAGGAACGATCAATCGCGAGGATCTTGATTATCAATTAGAGTAATTCATGGAGCAGGTCTAAACTTCGTTCCATCGAGTTTGCACTCACCGTTCCACCCACCCTACCGGAGGATTACAGATGTCGCTGATCAACACCCAGGTTCAACCGTTCAAAGCCCAGGCCTTCCTCAACGGCAAGTTCGTCGAAGTCTCCGACGAGAGCATGAAGGGCAAGTGGTCCGTGGTGATCTTCATGCCGGCGGCCTTCACCTTCAACTGCCCGACCGAGATCGAGGATGCTGCCGAGCATTACGCCGAGTTCCAGAAGGCCGGTGCCGAGGTGTACATCGTCACCACCGACACCCACTTCTCGCACAAGGTCTGGCACGAGACTTCGCCGGCGGTCGGCAAGGCTCAGTTCCCCCTGGTCGGCGACCCGACCCACCAGCTGACCCGCGCGTTCGGTGTGCATATCGAGGAAGCGGGCCTGGCCCTGCGCGGCACCTTCGTGATCGACCCGAATGGCGTGATCAAGACGATGGAAGTGCACGACAACGCCATCGCCCGTGACGTGACCGAGACCGTTCGCAAGCTCAAGGCCGCGCAGTATGTGGCCTCGCACCCGAACGAAGTCTGCCCGGCGAAGTGGAAGGAAGGCGAAGCCACCCTGGCGCCGTCGATCGACCTGGTCGGCAAGATCTAAGGTACTGCTGCATATTTCCCCGGGCCGTCGCGGTCCGGGGCGCAAGCTCCGCAGCCGGCCACGCGCCGGCTGCGTCGTATCCGGACCGCCGTAAACAGCGGCGGTCAAAAAACAGAAAGGGAGTGACCATCATGCTGGACGCCAACATCAAGACTCAACTGAAAGCCTACCTGGAGCGGGTGACGCAGCCGATCGAGATCGTGGCGTCGCTGGACGAGGGTCCCAAGTCCCAGGAAATGCGCGAGCTGCTGCGCGATGTCGCCGAGCAGTCCGCACTGATCACCCTGACCGAGAGCGGCAGCGATACGCGCAAGCCCTCGTTCTCGGTCGGTCCCAAGGGGGGCGACGGCCGCGTGCGCTTTGCCGGCCTGCCGATGGGCCACGAATTCACCTCGCTGATCCTCGCCCTGCTGCAGTCCGCGGGCTATCCGCCCAAGGTCGAGGCCGACGTGATCGAGCAGATCAAGAGCCTCGAAGGCGAGTTCAACTTCGAGACCTACATCTCGCTGTCCTGCCACAACTGCCCGGACGTGGTGCAGGCGCTCAACCTGATGGCCATCCTCAACCCCAACATTCGCCACACCATGATCGATGGCGCGCTGTTCCAGAAGGAAGTGGAAGCGCGCCAGATCATGGCGGTGCCCACGGTGTACCTGAACGGGCAGGAGTTCGGCCAGGGCCGCATGGAGCTCGGCGAGATCCTCGCCAAGGTCGACACCGGCGCCGCCGCGCGTGACGCGAAGAAGCTGTCCGCCAAGGATCCGTTCGACGTGCTCATCGTCGGCGGTGGCCCGGCCGGCGCGGCGGCGGCGATCTATGCCGCGCGCAAGGGCATCCGCACCGGCATCGTCGCCGAGCGCTTCGGCGGCCAGGTGATGGACACGATGGCGATCGAGAACTTCATCTCGGTGAAGGAAACCGAAGGCCCGAAGCTGGTGATGGCGCTCGAGGAGCACGTCAAGCAGTACGAGGTCGACGTCATGAACCTGCAGCGCGCGGCCAAGCTCGTGCCGGGCAGCGAGGACGGCAGCGTGCTCGCCGAGGTGCAGCTCGAGAACGGCGCCGCGCTCAAGGCGAAGACCGTGATCGTCGCCACCGGTGCGCGCTGGCGCGAGATGAACGTGCCCGGTGAGCAGCAGTTCCGCGGCAAGGGCGTGGCCTACTGCCCCCACTGCGACGGCCCGCTGTTCAAGGGCAAGCGCGTGGCGGTGATCGGCGGCGGCAACTCGGGCGTCGAGGCCGCGATCGACCTCGCCGGCATCGTGGGTCATGTCACGCTGCTGGAGTTCGCCGACGACCTGCGTGCCGACGCCGTGCTGCAACGCAAGCTCTACAGCCTGCCCAACGTCACCGTGATCAAGAGCGCGCAGACCACCGAGGTCACCGGCACCGACAAGGTTAACGGCCTGGTGTACAAGGATCGCAAGACCGATGAGACGCACCGCCTCGAGCTCGAAGGCATCTTCGTGCAGATCGGCCTGCTGCCCAACACCGATTTCCTCAAGGGCACGCTCGAGCTCACCCGCTTCGGCGAAGTGATCGTCGATGCCAAGGCGCAGACCTCGGTGGCGGGCGTGTTCGCCGCCGGCGACTGCACCACGGTGCCGTACAAGCAGATCATCATCGCCATGGGCGAAGGTTCCAAGGCGGCGCTGTCAGCCTTCGACCACCTGATCCGCAGCAGCGCGCCGGCCCTGTAAGCGCTCCCCGCCGCCCTTCCACGAACTCCGCCCCGCCTCGTGCGGGGCGCTTTGCTTTGCCGCACCCGCGGCGCATCCGGCTTGTCACACGCCGGATTCATCACGGAGATCCGCCGTGCCCTTCAGCTGGTTCGAACGTCGTGTCCACCCTTATCCCGAAGCCGTGCCCGGCGCTGCGCCGCGCGGCTTCTTCGCCTTCCTGTGGGCGGGCACCGAAGGCATGCGGCCGTTCATCCTCGGCATGATGCTGCTCACGGCGACCATCGGCGCCTTCGAGGCCCTGCTGTTCGCGATGCTCGGCCAGGTCGTGGACTGGCTGGCGGAAGTCGAGCCCGCACGCCTGTGGGCGGACGAGGGCGGCACGCTGCTGCTGCTCGCCGCCATCATCCTCGGCAGCATTGCCCTGGTGGCGGTGCAGACCATGCTCAAGCACCAGAGCTTGGCGGGCAACTTCCCGATGCGGCTGCGCTGGAACTTCCACCGCCTGATGCTCGGCCAGAGCATGAGCTTCTACCAGGACGAGTTCGCCGGACGGGTGGCGGCCAAGGTCATGCAGACCGCGCTCGCGGTGCGCGACACCTGCCTGACTCTCACCGACATCCTGGTCTTCGTGATCATCTACTTCGTCACCCTGACCCTGGTGGTGGCGAGCTTCGACGCCTGGCTGCTGGCGCCCTTCCTGGGCTGGCTGGTGCTCTACCTCGCTGCGCTGCGCTGGTTCGTGCCGCGCTTGTCGAAGGTGTCGCGCGCGCAGGCCGACGCGCGTTCGCTGATGACCGGGCGCATCACCGACGCCTACACCAACATCGCCACCGTCAAGCTGTTCTCGCACGCCGGGCGCGAGGCGGGCTACGCGCGCGGCGCGATGCAGGAGTTCATGCACACGGTGCACGCGCAGATGCGCCTGGTGAGCGGTATCGAGATCATCAATCACAGCCTGTCGATGCTGCTGATCCTGGCCACCGGCGGCGTCTCGCTGTGGCTGTGGAGCCGCGGCCTGATCGGTGTCGGCGCGGTGGCGGCGGCGACCGCGATGGCGCTGCGCCTGAACGGCATGTCGCACTGGGTGATGTGGGAGATGGCCTCGCTGTTCGAGAACGTCGGCACCGTGCAGGACGGCATCAACACCTTGTCACGTCCGCATGCGGTGGTGGACCGCGCGGATGCGAAGCCGCTGGTGGTGAGTCGCGGCGAGGTCCGCTTCGAACACCTCGGCTTCGCTTACGGTGCCACCGGTCCGCAGGCGCGGCGGGTGATCGACGACTTCACGCTGAGCATCCGCCCGGGCGAGAAGATCGGCGTGGTGGGGCGCTCGGGCGCGGGCAAGTCGACGCTGGTGAACCTGCTGCTGCGCTTCTACGACCTCGAGCAGGGCCGCATCCTGATCGATGGCCAGGACGTTGCCGGCGTCACTCAGAACAGCCTGCGCGCGCAGATCGGCATGGTCACGCAGGACACCTCGCTGCTGCACCGCTCGGTGCGCGACAACATCCTCTACGGCCGCCCGGACGCCACCGACGACGACATGATCGCGGCCGCGAAAAGGGCTGAAGCGCACGAGTTCATCCTCGGTCTCAGCGATCCCAAGGGCCGGCGCGGCTACGACGCCCACGTCGGCGAGCGTGGTGTGAAGCTCTCCGGCGGCCAGCGCCAGCGCATCGCGATCGCGCGCGTGATGCTGAAGGACGCGCCCATCCTGCTTCTCGACGAGGCCACCAGCGCGCTCGACTCGGAGGTCGAGGCAGCGATCCAGGCCAGCCTCTACCGCCTGATGGAGGGCAAGACGGTGGTCGCGATCGCGCACCGCCTGTCGACGATCGCGGCCATGGACCGTCTGGTGGTGATGGACAAGGGGCGCATCGTGGAAGAAGGCGACCATCGCAGCCTGCTCGCCCGCGGCGGCCTGTATGCACGGCTGTGGGCGCACCAGAGCGGCGGATTCCTGGGTGAGGAGGCTGGGGAGGAGGGTGAGCAGGACGGGAAGGGCGGCGCGCGATTCGCGTGAAAGGTTCGCGGCTGCCGCCGCTCCTACATCAGGCCCGCGCATCAGCACCACCCCCAGGCGCCGCGGCAGCCGCGAACC
>JAKLLJ010000096.1 GCA_023150215.1 Thauera sp.
ATCGAGCGACACCACGCCAGCGATGGCCGGCTGTGGCGGCGCCGCGGCCGCCGCTGGCCGGCCACTGTCGGCGCGGCGATCCGGCGCAAGGGAAGTCGTCGTGCCGCGTAACAATCGTCCGCTCGGATTTCCTCGCAACTTGATAGACTTGAACCATTACAGATCGGTGAAACCGACTTGCCCCTCTCCTCCCTCCTGTATCGTTCGCGCGCCACGGTCGCCGCCCTCGTTCGCAGTGACGGGATCGCGGGCAGGCTGGTGGTTGCCTGGCTGGCGTTCACGGTACTGCTCGGCGGCTACTGGTTGCAGCTCGACCACTCGCACACCGCGCTCGTCTCCCAGGCCGAGAGCCTGACCCGGTTGCGTGCCCTGCAGACCGCACACGCATTGGCGCTGCACACCGGGGCGCTGTTCCGCAAGCTCGACTATCTTTCCCTGCACCTCGGCGAGCATTGGCTGAAGGAAGGTCCGCAGGGCGCGCGCGACGCCCTCGTGCGTGCGCACCTTGCGCTTCCCGAAGACGCCCTGGTCGGCATCGACGTCGCCGATGCCGAGGGGCGGCTCCTCTACTCCACCGTCGGCGAGCGCCTGCCGCTCGAACTCGAGCGCTACGGCATCGCGGACTTCGGGCATTTTCGCGTCCATCTGGAAGGGGACAAGGGCCTCTTCATCGGCCAGCCCTACCGCGGACGCATGACCGGCGCCTGGATCGTGCCGTTTTCCCGTGCGCTCGTGGAGGAGGGGCGACTGCGCGGCGTGATCGTCCTGTCGGTGTCGGTCGCCCATCTCACCCGGGCACTGAGGGAACTCTATCCGGGGACCTCGGACGTGGCGGCGCTCGTGCTCGACGATGGTCACTTCCTCGCCCACTCCAACCGGACCGCGGGAGCCATCGGGCGCTCGGTGCCGTCCGACCGCCCCTATCTGCTCGATCGCGTGGCGCTGCAGGGCAACTTCGATGCGACCGCGCCACTGGACGGCGTCGAGCGTTATTACGCCTGGCACCGCGTTGCGGGCTTTCCCGTCGTCGCCGCGCTCGGGCTGAGCAAGGCGGACGCGCTCGCCCCGGTGCGCGGCACGATCCGCGACAACCGCCTCCGCAGCGGCCTGGGCTCGCTGCTGCTCTTGGCAGCGGCCTTGCTGATCAGCCTGCTCTGGCGCCGCCACGCCCGCCAGGGCGAAGAGCTCGGCCGCGCCCGCAGGCGGCTGGAGAAGCTGGTCGGTCACTTTCCGGGCATGGCCTACCAGTTCCTGCTGCGTGCGGACGGCAGCACCTCCATGCCCTACTGCAGCCCGGGCGTGCGCGAACTCTACGGGGTGGGGCCCGAGGGGCTGCAGGATTCGGCGATGCGCCTGTTCGAGCGCGTCCACGCCGACGATCTGGACCGTCTGCGCGACAGCATCCTCCGCTCGGCCGCGAACCTCGCGCCCTGGCGATGCGAATTCCGCGTGCGGGGCGAGGGCGACCGGCTGCGCTGGCTGCTCGGCGAAGCCAACCCCGAGCGCACGCCCGAAGGCGACACGCTGTGGCACGGCTATGTTCATGACATCACCGAAAGGCAGGTGGCCGCACAGCAGCTGCGCGAGAGCGAGGCGCGCCTGCGCCAGGCGGTCGACGCGGTCCGCGACGGCTTGTGGTCGTGGGATCTCGGCCGCGACCGCATCGCGCTCGACGAGCGCATCCTCGAGATGCTCGATCGCCCGGAGCTGGACTCGGAAGTGAGCTACGAAGATTTCCGCGCGCTCGTCCATCCGGCCGATCGCCAGCGCCAGGACGCCATGTTTCGCACTGCGCCCGGCGCGACGCCAGACGCGCCCGTGGCGGGCGACTTCCGCTTGCGCACCGCATCCGGGCGCTGGGTCTGGATCCACGCGCGCGGCAGCGTGGTGGCGGCAGACACGCAGGGTCGACCGCAGCGTCTGGTGGGCACGTTCACCGACATCACCGCCCTGGTCGCCGCCACGCAGTTGCGTCGGGCCCTGCTCGACCACAGCGCGGCCGCCATCGTCATGATGGACGCCGATCTCGACATCCTCGAAGCCAACAGTCGCGCCCACGAGATCTTCGCGCCACCATCGACCCCGATCGGCGGCCTCAGGTTGACCGATCTGGCCCTGCACGAGGATCAGGCCCTCTTCATCCCGCAGCACTTCGCCACGCTGCGGGCGAGCGGGCAGCTGAACATCGAACTGCCCTTGCGCGACAACCAGGGCAAGACGCGCTGGTTCGACGCGCATGGCATGATGCTGGACCCCGAGGACCCCGAGAGCGACACGGTGTGGACCCTGGTCGACATCTCCGACAAGTACCGTGCGCGGCTGGCGCTCGCCACCGAGCGGCTGCGCCTGAAAACCGTCCTCGAGCGCTTCCCCGGCGGCGTCCTGATGGAAGACGAGGACGGCTTGATCAGCTCGGTCAACCGGGGGTTCTGCGAGCTGCTCGATCTTCCGGCCCCCCCGGAGGAACTGATGGGCCTGACGCACGAGGCCCTGTGCAACAGGCTCGGCGCGGAACGCTCGGCATGGCTGCACCGGCCCGACGCCGATCAAGCAGCGGAGAAACGCGCCACCGTGGAGCTGGAAGGGGCAAAGGGTCGCACCCTCGAGGTCGACTGGCTACCGATCGAACACGACGGGCGACGCCTCGGTCGCGTGTGGCTGGTGCGCGACATCACCGAGCGCAAGGAGCGCGAGCGTCGGCTGGCGGAGCTCGCCGCCACCGATCCGCTGACCGGACTGCCCAACCGGCGCAGCTTCCTCACGTGCCTCGACGCCGCGCTCGGCGAGGTCCAGCGTGACCCGACGCGCGGCTGCGCACTGCTCATGATCGACATCGACCACTTCAAGCGCGTCAACGACACCCACGGGCACCCGGTCGGCGACGAGGTCTTGCGGCATGCGGCGCGCCTGATCCGCGGCAGCTTGCGCCAACACGACCGGGCGGGGCGCCTCGGCGGCGAGGAGTTCGCCGTGCTGCTCGACGACGTCGACGCCGACACGGCCCTGGCCCTCGCCGAACGCCTGCTTCGCACGGTGGCGGCAACGCCTGCAACGACCGCGGCCGGAGCGGTGTCGATCACCATCAGCCTCGGGCTTTCCTGGGTGTCCGGTGGGGATCCCGCACGCGTCCTCGGCGATGCC
This sequence comes from Thauera sp., assembly GCA_023150215.1. Classification (GTDB taxonomy): domain Bacteria; phylum Pseudomonadota; class Gammaproteobacteria; order Burkholderiales; family Rhodocyclaceae; genus Thauera. Next base: position 3,142 of record JAKLLJ010000096.1, read on the forward strand.
GACGCAGCGCTTTACCGCGCCAAGCGCAGCGGCCGCAACCGGGTCTGCGTCGCAGACAGCAGCATGGCGTGAACACGCACGCCGCAGGCGTCGAAGCACCGCGCGCGCGCATCGGTTCCGGTATTCCGCCCGCGCTGGCTATACTCCCCGCCACTTTCACCCAAGGGGAGACCTGACCCATGAAGCTCGAAACCATCGCCGTGCACGGCGGCTATTCGCCCGATCCGACCACCAAGGCGGTCGCGGTGCCGATCTACCAGACCACCTCGTACGCCTTCGACGACACCCAGCACGGCGCGGACCTCTTCGACCTCAAGGTGCAGGGCAACATCTACACCCGCATCATGAACCCGACCACCGCGGTGCTCGAACAGCGCGTCGCGCAACTCGAAGGCGGCATCGGCGCCCTCGCCGTGGCCTCGGGCATGGCGGCGATCACCTATGCCATCCAGACCATCGCCGAAGCCGGCGACAACATCGTCTCGGCCTCCACGCTGTACGGCGGCACCTACAACCTGTTCGCGCATACCTTCCCGCAGCTCGGCATCGAGGTGCGCTTCGCCGATTACCGCGACCCGGACAGCTTCGCGCGCCTGATCGACGTGCGCACCAAGGCGATCTACTGCGAGTCGGTCGGCAACCCGCTGGGCAATGTCACCGACATCGGCCGCTTGGCCGAGATCGCGCACAAGGCTGGCGTGCCGCTGATCGTGGACAACACCGTGCCCTCGCCCTACCTCTGCCGCCCCTTCGAGCACGGCGCCGACATCGTGGTGCACGCGCTCACCAAGTACCTCGGTGGCCACGGCAACTCGATCGGCGGCGCCATCGTCGATTCGGGCAAATTCCCCTGGGCCGAGCACAAGGCGCGCTTCAAGCGCCTGAACGAGCCGGACGTGTCCTACCACGGCGTGTGCTACACCGAGGCGCTGGGCGCCGCCGCCTTCATCGGCCGCGCGCGCGTGGTGCCGCTGCGCAACATGGGCGCGGCGATCTCGCCCTTCAACAGCTTCCTGATCCTGCAGGGCATCGAGACCCTGGCGCTGCGAATGGACCGCATCTGCGACAACACGGTGAAGGTGGCCGAGTACCTGAAGGCGCACGCCAAGGTGGAGTGGGTGAACTACGCCGGCCTGCCCGACCACGCCGACCACGCCCTGGTGCAGAAGTACATGGGCGGGCGCGCCTCGGGCATCTTGTCGTTCGGGGTGAAGGGTGGGTTCGAGGCCGGCGGCCGCTTCCAGGACGCGCTGAAGCTGATCACCCGCCTGGTCAACATCGGCGACGCCAAGTCGCTCGCCTGCCACCCGGCCTCGACCACGCATCGCCAGTTGTCGCCGGCGGAATTGGCCAAGGCTGGGGTATCGCCGGACATGGTCCGCCTGTCGATCGGCATCGAGCATATCGACGACATCATCGCGGACCTGGAGCAGGCGCTGGCGGCGGTCTGATCGGGTAGCCGAGGCCTCTGAACGGGACAGATCGCGGCCTTGCTGCGAAATCGTGGTCTGTCCCCGGCTCTTTCGCTTGCTGCGTTGCGCATCGCCCCCTATTGAACAGCCAAACTGCAGGAGCGCCGGAAGGCGCGAACAGGGCGCTCGAAACCTACGCACGCGCCAAGCGCTCCGCCGCCCGGTTCGCGGCTTCCGCCGCTCCTACATGGCCCCGGAGCACTGGATGAACGATCCACGACACGTCGGGGCATAATCGGCTCTCCCAACCCCCTCGACTCAGGAGACAACATGAAGCTCTACCTCAAGCCCGGCGCCTGCTCGCTCTCGCCCCACATCGCGCTGGAAGAATCCGGCCTGCCCCACGAGACCGAGGTCGTCGACCTCAAGACCAAGGTCACCGCCAGCGGCGCCGACTTCACCCAGCGCAACCCCAAGGGCTACGTGCCGGCGCTGCTGCTCGACAGCGGCGAGTTGCTGACCGAAGGCGCGGCGATCGTGCAGTACATCGCCGACCAGGTGCCGGCAAAGAAGCTGGCGCCGGCCAATGGCACGATCGAGCGCTATCGCCTGCAGTCCTGGCTGAACTTCATCGGCACCGAGCTGCACAAGTCCTGCAGCCCCTTCTTCAACCCGGCTTCGGGCAAGGAGTGGAGGGAGATCGCCGGCGCCAACCTCGAGCGCCGCCTCGGCTACGTGAATGAGCAACTCGAAGGCAGGCCCTACCTGATGGGCGAGGATTTCAGCGTTGCCGACGGGTATCTGTTCACCGTGCTGAGCTGGATGAAGTATGTCGGCATCGAGCTCGCGAAGTGGCCGAACCTGGCCGCGTTCTCGGCCCGTGTCGCGGCACGTCCGGCGGTGCAGACGGCGCTGAAGGCAGAAGGGCTGGCCTGATTGGCGTTAGGCGTTAGGCGTTAGGCGTTAGGCGTTAGGCGTTAGGCGTTAGGCGTCGCCAGCGGGGTGGAAATTCGCGGCTACCGTCGCTCCTACAAAGAACCGACGCGCTCCCGCTGCCTTTGTAGGAGCGCCGGAAGGCGCGAACGCTGACGTCGTTTTCCCGCGAAGCGAGTCGAGAGCCAGAACGCCACAATTCGCGGCTGCCGCCGCTCCTACAGAAAACCGACGAGCTCCCGCTGCCTTGTAGGAGCGGCGGCAGCCGCGAACCTTCCCCGCCCTACGCCCTGTGTGCAACCAACGTCGGCACCCGGCACGCATCCTCTCCATGACCGACCATAGCTTCCGCGTCCCCCTCCTCGCCGGCGCCCTGCTCGCCGCCCTCGGTGTCGCCTTCGGCGCCTTTGGCGCGCATGCCCTGCGCAGCGTGCTCGACCCCACCGCCCAAGGCTGGTGGCAGACTGCGGTGCAATATCAGATGTGGCATGCGCTTGGCCTGATCGGCATCGGCGCCGCGCGCCTGCCGGGGAATCGCCTGCCCGCTGCGCTGCTCGTCGTCGGCACGCTCATCTTTTGCGCCACGCTGTACCTGATGGCGCTTGGCGCGCCGCGCTGGCTGGGTGCGGTGACGCCGGTCGGCGGCAGCCTGATGATCGCAGGCTGGCTCGTGCTGGCGTGGCGCGTCGCCCCCAGCCGTGGCTGAGCCCGCTGCAGGCGGGGCTACGCGGCGCTTTTTCCTCAAACGCTGCCGGCTGGGTCCGCTGACGTGCCGCAACGGCGACGATATCGGAGTCAAGGGCGCGGCGGCAGCGTGCCGAAGCAACGGTCCCAGAAATCGGTCAGCGTGCCGTAGCCGCGGCGCTCGTCGTGGAAATGGTGGAAACCATGCAGCCGCCGCTTGTCTTCCAACCAGCGTCCGACAGGGCGGGTGTCGTGCAGGCGGTAATGCACCGCCTCCTGCAGTACATTGCCGAGCAACAGGCCGGCCGACAAGGGGACGGCAATGCCGCCGCGCCCGAACAGCAGCGCCGGCACGCCGACCAGCCCGAGCACCAGCAGGGCGCTGAACACCACCGGCACCCGGATCGGCGCGCAAGCATCGGCGTGATGGGCCAGATGCCAGGCGCGGAAGGGATCGACGCCGTGCAGCATCCAGCGATGAAGCAGGTATTCGATCAATGTCCAGGCGCCCAGCCCAGCGAGCACGAGCGCGAGGACCGCGCCGGCGCGAAGCGTCGCAGGCCAGCTCGCCGCCAGCACCACCAGCCCGGCCAGCGGTGCAGCCAGCGAGGCGGGGTAGGCCAGCGCGACATGCAGCACCCCACGCTCAGCCATCGTCCGCGAGCTCCACGATCTCCCAAGCGTACATCAGGCTCGCATCCGAGAAGCCGAAGCCGGTCTCCTCGTCGAGCCACCAGCCGAATCCACGCACATCGACGCCCTCGAAGCGCCAGCGACGCAGCTCGCCGCTGCACAGGCGTATGACATAGGTCGCGCCGCTCACGGGTTCCATGCCGTTCAAGTCCTCTCGATCATTGGGCCGGCGCCGGTCGCACGTCCTGATCGAATCATAGCCGCGGTGCTCCGGCACGGCGGTGCGAATTCCATACGCTGCTGTTCGCGGCTGCCGCCGCTCCTACAGGGCCCCGGGAAGCACAGCACCTCCTGTAGGAGCGCTGGCCGGCGCGAATGCGGCGGGACACACCAGCACGCGCGCCGAGCACTCGGCCGCCGTCTTCGCGGCTTCCGCCGCTCCTACAAGGCTCCGGAAGCGCAGCGCCTCCTGTAGGAGTGCCGGCAGGCGCGAATGGGGCGACGGCAGCGATTGCATCCCGGCTTGACTATACAGTACTGATTTGGTACTTTTAATCCAGACCCGATCCACCGCGAGCACACCTCCATGCTGCGCATCAGCAAACTCACCGATTACGGCACCCTCATCCTGACCCACATGGCGGGCCACCCCGAGCGTGTTTACAGCGCCGCCGGCCTCGCCGAGGCGCTCGGCCTCGGCCTACCGACGGTGAGCAAGGTGCTCAAGACGCTCGGTCGCCACGCGCTGGTGAGCAGCCAGCGCGGCGCTCACGGCGGCTATGTGCTGGCGCGCCCGCCGGAGCGCATCACCATCGCCGACGTGATCGACGCGCTCGAGGACCAGCCCTTCGGGCTCACCGAATGCAGCTCCAGCAGCGGCGTGTGCAGCATCGAATCGGACTGCCGTATCCGCGACAACTGGCTGCGCATCAACAGCGTGGTGCGCGAGGCCCTGCAGGCGGTCGACATCGCCGACATGGTGCATCCCGCCCGGGGCAGCCCGTTTGCCACCGCAAGCGCCACCGAACACCGGCTTCACGGCCCCGCACCCCAGCCCGCACGCGCCGCGGCAGCCTGCATCCCCGCCGCGCGCGCAGACGACCAGGAGATCTGACATGAACGCCCCCTCCCGCAGCGACGCCATCGGCGCCTTCCTCGAACAGGACTACGCCGCCGGTTTCGTCACCACGCTCGAGACCGACACCGTGCCCAAGGGCCTGTCGGAAGACGTCATCCGCCTGATCTCCGCGCGCAAGGGCGAGCCCGACTGGCTGCTCGACTGGCGCCTCGAAGCCTACCGCCACTGGCTGACGATGCGCCCGCCCACCTGGGCCGCGGTGCAGTTTCCGTCGATCGACTTCCAGGACATCGTCTATTACTCCGCGCCCAAGTCGAAGAAGGACGGCCCCAAGAGCCTGGACGAGGTCGACCCCGAGCTGCTGCGCACCTTCGAGAAGCTCGGCGTGCCGCTGCACGAGCGCGCGCGCCTGGCCGGCGTGGCGGTGGATGCGGTGTTCGACTCGGTGAGCGTGGCGACCACGTTCAAGAAAGAGCTGGGCGAGCACGGCGTGATCTTCTGTTCGTTCTCCGAAGCGGTGAAGGAGCACCCGGCGCTGGTGCGCCAGTACCTCGGCACGGTGGTGCCGCCGGGCGACAACTTCTACGCCGCGCTCAACTCGGCGGTGTTCTCCGACGGCTCCTTCGTCTTCATTCCCAAGGGCGTGAAGTGCCCGATGGAGCTCTCCACCTACTTCCGCATCAACGCCCGCGACACAGGCCAGTTCGAGCGCACGCTGATCATCGCCGAGGAAGGCGCCTCGGTGAGCTACCTCGAAGGCTGTACAGCGCCGATGCGCGACGAGAACCAGCTCCACGCCGCGGTGGTCGAGCTGATCGCGCTCGACGACGCCAAGATCAAGTATTCGACGGTGCAGAACTGGTACCCGGGCGACAAGGACGGCAAGGGCGGCATCTACAACTTCGTCACCAAGCGCGGCGACTGCCGCGGCGCACGCTCGCACATCTCCTGGACGCAGGTCGAGACCGGCTCGGCGATCACCTGGAAGTACCCGAGCGTGATCCTGCGCGGCGACTCGTCGGTGGGCGACTTCCACTCGGTGGCGCTGACCAACAACCTGCAGCAGGCCGACACCGGCACCAAGATGATCCACATGGGGCGCAACACCAAGAGCACCATCCTCAGCAAGGGCATCTCGGCCGGGCGCGGCAGCAACACCTTCCGCGGCCTGGTCAAGATCACGCCCAAGGCCGAGGGCGCGCGCAACTACACGCAGTGCGATTCCTTGCTGATCGGCGACCGCTGCGCCGCCCACACCTTCCCCACCATCGAGGTCCGCCATCCGACCGCGCACGTCGAGCACGAGGCCACCACCTCGCGCATCGGCGAGGACCAGCTCTTCTACGCGATGCAGCGCGGCATCAGCGCCGAGGACGCGGTGTCGATGATCGTCAATGGCTTCTGCCGCGAGGTGTTCAAGGAGCTGCCGATGGAGTTCGCGGTGGAAGCGCAGAAATTGCTGGGCGTGAGTCTCGAAGGCAGCGTGGGATGAGAACAGCGCTCACAGCCATCGGTGCCCGGCGCGGCCCACCCGCAGGCGCGGCGGCAGCCGCGAACCCTGCCGGAATGACCACGCGGGCTCCGCTCATTGAAGAATTCGCGGCCTCCGCCGCCCCTACAGGGTGGTCGTGCATCTGCGCGCAGTGGCCGCCGAACGTGACCACCGGGTAACAAGGAACAGGAAGAACACCATGCTGAAAATCAACAACCTGCACGCCTCGGTCGACGGCAAGGCGATCCTCAAGGGCCTCAAACTCGAGGTCGCCGACGGCGAGGTGCACGCGATCATGGGCCCCAACGGCTCGGGCAAGAGCACGCTCGCCCAGGTGCTGGCCGGGCGCGACACCTTCACCGTCAGCGACGGCAGCGTCGATTGGGACGGCGCCAACCTGCTCGCCCTGCCCGCCGAAGAACGCGCGCGCGCCGGGCTCTTCCTCGCCTTCCAGTACCCGGTCGAGATTCCCGGGGTGTCGAACGCCTACTTCCTCAAGGCCGCGGTCAACGCCATCCGCCGCCACCGCGGCCTGCCCGAGTTCGACGCGATGGACTTCCTCGCCAAAGTGAAGGCCGAGATGAAGGCGGTCGGCATGAAGGAGGAGTTCCTCTACCGCTCGGTGAACGAAGGCTTCTCCGGCGGCGAGAAGAAGCGCAACGAAGTGCTGCAAATGGCGCTGCTCGAACCGAAACTCGCGGTGCTCGACGAGACCGACTCGGGCCTGGACATCGACGCGCTCAAGATCGTCGCCGAGGGCGTCAATCGCCTGCGCTCGCCCACGCGCTCGATGATCGTCATCACCCACTACCAGCGCCTGCTCGACTATATCGTCCCCGACAAGGTGCACGTATTGTCGCAAGGCCGCATCGTGCGCTCCGGCGGGCGCGAGCTGGCGCTGGAGTTGGAAGAGCACGGCTACGGCTGGATCGACGCCGCGCAGGGTGGCAAAGCCACCGCCGGCGCCAGTCCGGCCGCACGCGCCGGCCAGGGTGGCAACGTGTCGGGCGCAGGCGGATTCGGCGCGAACACGGGAGTGCAGCCATGAGCGCGGTCGACTTCTGGCTCGGAC
>JAKLLJ010000097.1 GCA_023150215.1 Thauera sp.
CTTGCCGTCGTTGGCGATCGCGCCGGCGGGCAGGAAGGCGACCTCGCCACGCAGCTTGGTGAGCTCGCGGATGCTGACCGCGATCGCGTCGGCGAGCGCCTCGCTGCCGCCGCCGGCGACCTCGCACATCAGCGTCATGCGGTCGTTGAGCTCGGGGTTGTCCACTACCAGTCGCGCGCGCGTGATCTGTGCATGGCGGCGCAGCACCTGGGCGACCTGCCCGGGGTGCACGAACATGCCCTTGACCTTGGTGGTCTGGTCGGCGCGCCCCATCCAGCCCTTGATGCGCACATTGGTCCGCCCGCAGGGCGAGGCCCCGGGCAGCACCGCAGACAGGTCCCCGGTGCCGAAGCGGATCAGCGGGTAATCGGAGTTGAAGGTGGTGACCACCACCTCGCCGAACTCGCCGGGCGCGACCGGATCACCGGTACCGGGGCGGACGATCTCAAGCAAGACGTCCTCATCCACCACCATGCCCTCGCGCGCCGGCGTCTCATAGGCGATCAGGCCGATGTCGGCGGTGGCATAGGCCTGGAAGGCGGTGATGCCGCGCGCGGCGAAGGCTTCGCGCAGGCTGGGCGGGAAGGCCTCGCCGGAGACGAAGGCCTTGGTGAAGGACAGCTTCGCGCCAAGCTCGTCAGCCTTGTCGAGCAGGATGCGCAGGAAGGACGGCGTGCCGACGTAGGCATTGGGCTGCAGGTCGGCGATCGCCGCGAGCTGCTGCTCGGTCTGGCCGACGCCGGCAGGAAACACCGTGCAGCCGAGCGCGTGCGCGGCGGTCTCCATCATCGAGCCGGCGGGCGTGAAGTGGTACGAGAAGGTGTTGTGCACCAGGTCGCCGGCGCGGAAGCCCGCGGCGAACAGCGCGCGCGCCAGGCGATAGTAGTCGGGCCGCGCGCCTTCCGGCTCGTAGAGCGGGCCGGGCGACGCAAAAACCCGGCGACAGCCCGCCCCCCAGCCCACCGCGGCGAAGCCGCCGAAGGGGCGCGCCGCCTTCTGCAACTCGAGCAGCTCGGACTTGCGCGTGACCGGCAGCGTGGCCAACGCCTCCCGACTGGTCACCGAATCCGGATCGACATCGGCGAGCAGGCGCCCGAACGCGGGCGCGGCGGCGCGCGCATGGGCGATCTGCGCCGGCAGCCGCGCCAGCAGCTCGCGTTCGCGCGCCTCGGGATCGCGCGTCTCGCGCGTATCGTGGAAATTCATCTCGGCTCCCCTGCTCGATGCGTTGTCCGGTGACGTTCGGCAATCTTGTGCAATGACGGCGTTCAGCTCAGCCAGCGCTTGCGGCGGCGATAGTGCTTGATGTCGCGGAAGCTCTTGCGGCCCTCGCCCGCGAGGCCGAGGTAGAACTCCTTGACGTCCTCGTTGCTGGCCAGGTCCTTGGCCGCGCCTTCCATCACGATGCGGCCGTTCTCCATGATGTAGCCGAAGTCGGCATAGCGCAGCGCGACCATGGTGTTCTGTTCGGCGAGCAGGAAGCTCACCCTTTCCTTGGTGTTGAGATCCTTGACGATCTCGAAAACCTCTTCGACGATCAGCGGCGCCAGGCCCATCGAGGGCTCGTCGAGCAGCACCAGCTTGGGCTTGGCCATCAGCGCACGACCGATCGCGCACATCTGCTGTTCACCGCCCGAGGTGTAGGCGGCCTGGCTGTTGCGTCGCGTCTTCAGGCGCGGGAAGTAGTTGTAGACTTTCTCCAGCGTCTCCTCGACCGCGACCTTGCCGTCGGTCCGGGTGTAGGCGCCGGTGCGCAGGTTTTCCTCGATCGTGAGGTGGCCGAAACAATGGCGCCCCTCCATGACCTGGACGACGCCGCGCTTGACGAGGTCCGCCGGCGTCATCGCGTCCACGCGTTCGCCGTTGTAATCCACCGAACCCTTGGTCACCTCGCCACGTTCGCCCTTCAGCAGGCTGCTGACCGCGCGCAGCGTGGTGGTCTTGCCGGCGCCGTTGCCACCGAGCAAGGCGACGATGCTGCCTTCCTGCACCGACAGCGACACGCCCTTGAGCACCAGGATGACGTGGTTGTAGATGACCTCGATGTTGTTGACGCTGAGGAAGGCCGGATTGGGAGCGTTCATGTTCGATTCCAGGAAAAGGCCTCCGCACCGCGCGGTGCGGAGGCTCGTTTCAACTCAGCTTCAACTTACTGCGCGCACTGCTCCGCGGTCCGCCGCTGGATGTTCTTCTCGGCGGCGTACTTCGATGCGGCCTCGAGCACCATCGGCCGCAGCACCTTGTCGTCGGCCTGGTACCAGTCGGAGCTGAACGCCCACTTGCTGCCGTCCCAGGTGTGCACGCGCACCCACGAAGAACCCATGTGGTCGGTGCAGGAGGTCTGCACCGGGCGCATCACGCCGGCGAAGCCCATGGCGTCGAGCTTGGCCTGGTCGAGGTTGAGGTTCTCCAGGCCCCAGCGCACCTGCTCGCCGGTCATGACCTTGCCCTTGCCGTAGCGCTCCTGCGCCTGGCGCACGCCTTCCACGCCCAGCATCGCCGAGATCAGGCCGCGCATGTACAGCACCGAACCGACCTCGTCCTTCGGGCCGGTGCCCTGGCCCTTGTCATGCACCATCGCCAGCATGTCCTTGACGACCTTGCTGTTGGGTTCGGCGCCGTGCTGCAGCGCGAGCGCGCTGTAGCCCTTGGCGCCCGCGCCGACATCCTTGACGTCCGGCTCCGCGCCCGCCCACCAGATGCCGAGCATCTTCTCGCGCGGATAACCGGTGGCCTGGGCTTCCTTGATCGATGTAGAGGTCATCACGCCCCAGCCCCACAGCAACAAGTAGTCGGGGCGGTCGCGCCGGACCTGAAGCCAGGTTGACTTCTGTTCAACTCCAGGAGCAGTGACCGGCAGCAACTGGAGGTCGAAGCCGTGCAGCTTGGCGCGCTCCTGCAGCACGGGGATGGGCTCTTTACCGTAAGGACTGTCGTGGTAGACCAGTGCGATCTTCTTACCCTTGAGCTTGTCGAGGCCGCCCAGTTGGTTGGCCACGTGCTGGATAGCCACGTCCGCAGCCACCCAGTAGGTCCCCAGTAACGGGAAATTCCAGGTAAATACCGAACCATCCTGCGACTCGCTGCGACCATAGCCGGCGGTGATCAGCGGGATCTTGTCCACCGGCGCCTTATCGGTGAGCGCGAAAGTCAAGCCGGTCGATAGCGGCTGGAACACAGTCGCACCTTTGCCCTTGAGGCGCTCATAACACTCGACGCCACGATCGGTGGCATAGCCGAACTCGCACTCTTCATAGCTCAGCTTGACGCCGTTGATGCCGCCCTGAGCATTGATCAGCTTCAGGTAATCGACATAGCCGTTCGCCCAAGGAACCGCATTGGGAGCCACAGGCCCTGTACGACCGACAAGCACCGGGAAGAACTGCTCCTGCGCCTGTGCGCTGGCAGCGGGAGAGAACACGGCGGACGACAGGCCCACCGAGGCGATGGCGGCCGCGAGGGCCAGTGTGCGGAATTTCATGAGTCTCCTCCTTGTAATAATCATCATGGGCACTGCGAACGACGCTGCATCAATGCGGGAAAGGCCACAGACGCAGTTTCTGCTTGGCGATCGACCACAAACGGGCGAGGCCATGGGGCTCGACGATCAGGAAGAAAATGATCAGCGAACCGAAGATGATGAGTTCGGCATGCGAGATGCCGGCGGTCGAGACGGTCACGCCGACCAGGCTGCCGAGCAGGGGCAGGAACTGGTTGAGGAAGATCGGCAGGATCACGATGAAGGCGGCGCCGAAGAAGCTGCCCATGATCGAGCCCATGCCGCCGATGATGACCATGAACAGCAGCTGGAAGGAGCGATCGACCGAGAACGCCGCCGGCTCCCACGAGCCCAGGTGCACGAAGCCCCACAGCGCGCCGGCTACGCCGACGAAGAAGGAGCTCACCGCGAACGCCGACAGCTTGGCGAACATCGGGCGGATGCCGATCACCTCGGCGGCCACGTCCATGTCGCGGATCGCCATCCACTGGCGACCGATCGCGGCGCGGGTGAGGTTCTTGCCGATGAACGCGAACACGACCACGAAGGCGAGGCAGAACAGGTACTTCTCGGTCGGCGAGTCGATCGCCCAGCCCAGCATCTCCAGCTTCGCGACCGACACCGAGCCGGACGACGAGTTGTTGGTGAACCAGCCGATGCGCAGAAAGGCCCAGTCACACAGGAACTGCGCGGCCAGCGTCGCCACCGCCAGGTACAAGCCGCGCACGCGCAGGCTGGGAATGCCGAACAGGATGCCGAAGGCCGCCGCCGACACGCCGCCCAGCAGCATCGCCAGCACCAGCGGCATGCCGTCGATGCGCACCATGAAGTTGTACGCCGCATACGCCCCGATCGCCATGAAGGCGCCCGCCCCCAGGGTGATCTGGCCGCAGTAGCCGACCAGCAGATTGACCCCGAGCGCGGCCAGCGACAGCACCAGGAAGGGAATCAGGATGGCGCGGAACATGTACTCGTCGGCCAGCATCGGCACGGCGAGCGCGGCAAAGGCGATCAGCCCCCAGACGAACCACTTGTCCTGGGCGATGGTGAAGATCTGTTGGTCGGCCGCGTAGCTCGTCTTGAACTGGCCGTTTTCACGATAGAACACTGTCTTGTCTCCCGGTCAGACGCGGTTGATGATCTTTTCGCCGAACAGGCCCTGCGGCCGGAACAGCAGCACGATCAGCGCCATCACGTAGGCGAACCAGATCTCGATGCCGCCGCCGACGAAGGGCCCGAGGTAGACCTCGGAGAGCTTCTCGCCGACGCCGATGATGAGGCCGCCGACGATCGCACCCGGCACCGAGGTGAGGCCGCCGAGGATGACCACCGGCAGCGCACGCAGCGCGACGGTCACGAGCGAGAACTGCACGCCCATCTTCGAGCCCCAGATGATGCCGGCCACGAGCGCCACCAGGCCGGCCACGCACCACACGATCACCCAGGTCTTGTTGAGCGGGATGCCCACCGACTGCGCCGCCTGGTGGTCGTCGGCCACTGCACGCAACGCGCGCCCGATCGCGGTCTTCTGGAAGAACACCGTGAGACCGGCCACCAGCACGGCAGCGAGCGCCGCGGCGATGAAGTCTTCCTTGTTGATCAGCACGCCGCCCTCGAAGAGGCCCTCGAACATGATCACCGGATCCTTGGGCATGCCGACGTCGATCGAGTAGATCTCGCTGCCGAAGAAGGTCTGGCCGAGGCCCTCGAGCACGTAGGCGATGCCCAGGGTCACCATCAACAGCGTGGCGCCTTCCTGGTTGACCAGCTTGCGAAGCACGAAGCGCTCCACCGCCCACGCGACCAGGAACATCACCGCACCGGCGCCGATGATGCCGATGACGTTGGCAAGGAACAGGCTGTCGCCGCCGAGCGCGGCATTGGACCATTCGGAAAAGCGCGCCATCGCCAGCGCGGCGACCAGCACCATCGCCCCCTGGGCGAAGTTGAACACGCCCGAGGCCTTGAAGATGAGCACGAAGCCCAGGGCCACCAGCGAATACAGCATGCCGGTCATCAGCCCGCCCAACATCGTTTCAATGAAAAATGCCATGACTCGCTCCGCTCAATGCCCGCTGCCGAGATAGGCGTTGATGACATCCTGGTTGTTGCGCACCTCGTCGGGTGTGCCGTCGCCGATCTTCTTGCCGTAATCGAGCACCACGACGCGGTCGGAGATGTCCATCACCACGCCCATGTCGTGCTCGATGAGCACGATCGTGGTGCCGAACTGGTCGCTGATGTCGAGGATGAAGCGGCACATGTCCTGCTTCTCCTCGACGTTCATGCCCGCCATTGGCTCGTCGAGGAGCAGGATCTGCGGCTCCATCGCCAACGCACGGCCGAGATCGACGCGCTTCTGCAGGCCATAGGGCAGCGCGCCCACCGGAGTCTTGCGGATGTGCTGGATCTCGAGGAAGTCGACGATCTCCTCGACCTTCTCGCGGTGGGCGATCTCCTCGCGCAGCGCCGGGCCGAGCCACAGCGCCTGCTGGAAGAGGTTGCACTTCATCTTGAGGTTGCGCCCGGTCATGATGTTGTCGAGCACGCTCATGCCCTTGAACAGCGCGATGTTCTGGAAGGTGCGCGCGATGCCCTGCAGGGCCGCCATGTGCGGCTCCATCTTCTTGCGCTCCTCGCCGCGGAAGAAGATGCGGCCTTCCTGCGGGTGATACACGCCGTTGATCACGTTGAGCATCGAGCTCTTGCCCGCGCCGTTGGGGCCGATGATGGCGCGCACCTCGTGCTCGCGGATGTTGAAGCTGATGTCGGTGAGCGCCTTCACGCCCCCGAAGCGCAGCGAGATGTTCTGCAGGTCGAGGATGACCTCGCCCTGGCGACGCCCCGCTGGCGAGGTGGCGGCAGCGGAATTCATGTCGGTCATGTCCATTCCCCGTCCCCCTTACGCCGCGCGCTTGCCGGCTTGCGGCGCAAAGGTCTTCACTTCCTCGATGCGCAGGTCGGCCGAGACCTTGCCGGTGCGCCCGTCCTCGTACTTGACCTGGGTCTCGATGAACTGGGTCTTGCGCCCCTCGAACATCGCCTCGATCAGCACGCCGTACTTCTCGGCGATGAAGTTGCGCCGCACCTTGCGCGTGCGGGTGAGCTCGCCGTCGTCGGCATCGAGCTCCTTGTGCAGGATCAGGAAGCGCTTGATCTGCGAGCCGCTCATGTTGGGGTCGGTGGCCAGGTCAGCGTTGACCTTCTCCACGCAATCGCGGACCAGCTCGTACACCGCCGACTGCTGGGCGAGGTCGGTGTAGCCCGAATAGGCCATGCCCTTCTTCTCGGCCCAGTTGCCCACCGCCTCGAGGTCGATGTTGATGAAGGCGGTGGCGAACTCCTTGCCGGCACCGAAGGTCACCGCCTCCTTGATGTGCTGGAAGAACTTGAGCTTGTTCTCGATGTAGTTGGGCGCGAACATCGTGCCATCGGCCATCTTGCCCACGTCCTTGGCGCGATCGATGATCTTCAGGTGGCCGTCGGCGTCGAAGAAGCCCGCATCCCCGGTCATGAAATAGCCCTCGGCGTCGATCGACTCGGCGGTGGCGTCCGGGCGCTTGTAGTAGGCCTTGAGCAGCATCGGACCCTTGACCAGGATCTCGCCGTTGTCGGCGAGCTTGACCTCGACGAAGGGCGCCGGCTTGCCCACCGAGTCGAGCTTGATCTCGCCGTCGGGCTGCAGGCAGACGTAGGCGCAGGTCTCGGTCTGGCCGTAGAGCTGCTTGAGGTTGATGCCGATCGAGCGGTAGAAGCGGAACAGGTCCGGGCCGATCGCCGCGCCGGCGGTGTAGGCCACGCGGATCCGGCTCATGCCGAGCACGTTCTTCAACGGCCCATACACCAGCAGGTTTCCGAGCCAGTACTGGAAGCGATCGCCCCCCGAGACCGGCTTGCCGTCGAGGATATCGGCGCCGCAGCGGCGGGCCACGTCCATGAAGTGGTGGAAGATCTTGCGCTTGAGGCTGCCGGCGTCCTCCATGCGGATCATCACCTGGGTGAGCAGGTTCTCGAACACGCGCGGCGGCGCGAAGTAATAGGTGGGGCCGATCTCGCGCAGATCGTTCATCACCGTCTCGCCCGACTCCGGGCAGTTGATCGTGAAGCCCGCCACCGTGGCCTGCGCGAACGAGAACAGGTGGTCGCCCACCCAGGCCATCGGCAGATAGGACAGGATGTCCTCCTTGTCGGTGAGCTTGTCGAACTGGATCGCGCCGCGCGCCGCGGCGATGAAGGCGCCGTGGGTCTGGCACACCCCCTTCGGCTTGCCGGTGGTTCCGGAGGTGTACAGCATGATCGAGATGTCGTCGGAGGCGCCCTTGTCGATCTCGCTGTCGAGGAAGTCGGGCTGGTTGCGATCGTGGATCCGCCCCATCTCCTGCAGCTCGTCCAAACCCATCAGCAGGGTCTGTGTGTAGTGGCGCATGCCGCGGGGATCGTCGTAGATCACATGTTCGAGCATCGGCGCCTCGGGCTGGATCTCGACCATCTTGTCCACCTGTTCCTGGTCCTCGACCACGGCGAACTTGATCTCGGCGTCCTGCAGCACGTACACCATCTCCTGGGCCACCGCATCCTGATACATCATCACCGGGATGCCGCCCAGGCACTGGCAGGCCGCCACCGACCAGTACAGCCGCGGGCGGTTGTCGCCCACCACCGCGAGGCGGTCGCCGCGCTTGAAGCCCAGCTGCGCCAGCCCGCAGGCGATGGCGCGCACATTCTCGGCCACCTGCGCCCAGGTGTAGGTCTGCCAGATGCCGTAGGCCTTCTCGCGCATCGCCGGCTGCTGCGGGCGCGCCTTGGCGTGGTGCATCAGCCAGCGCGGAAAGGTATCCGGCCCCGCCGCGGCCTGCCCGTGGTCGGACGCGCTCGTGCGTGTGTCCATGCCACACTCCTCCTTTGGTCTTGTCCTGTCTGTCTCGGCACCCGGGCCATGGGTTTGTTTTATGAGAGCCCGGGCGGGACGCGATCACGCGTCCGATCCAGTTCAGGCTGGAGTGTCGCAAGCCACCTTTGCGCAACTGTTTGCGCAATGTACTGAATTGTTGCAAGCCCAGCCGGCACACCCCCCGGCCACACCCCTCGCGCCGAGAATGTCTTCTGTAGGAGCGGCGGCAGCCGCGAACACCCGCGCCACGGCTGCCCCCCAACACGCCCCACCCTCACCCTTCGCGCCTGCCGGCGCTCCTACAGGAAAGCCAGCCGCGCGGCGGGGTTGCCACGGTCGCGCCGCTATTGGCCCGGTTCGCGCTAGACTCGCGCGTGGCCGCTTGCCACGATCGGGCCCTCGGCGCCCCCCACTTGGAAACGCTCGCGATGGAACGCAAGGACTTCACCAAACCCGTCCATGTCACCACCTGGATGGCCGTCTTTCTCGCCCTCGTCGCCGCCCTCGCCGCGGTGCTGGTGCCTCAGCTCAAGCACGCCTTCGTCGCCAACGCGGCCTTCAACGGCGTGATCCTGTTCGTGCTCGCGGTCGGCATCGCGGTCAACCTGCGCCAGGTATGGCGCCTGCAGCGCGAAGTGCTGTGGATCGAGGAGTTCCAGCAGGCCGACGGCGGCCCCTCGCCGACCGGGCTGTCGCCGGTGCTGCTGGCGTCGATGGCGCGCGTGCTGTCCAACCGCCGCCGCGGCCAGGCCCACCTGTCGCCGGCCTCCACCCGCTCCATCCTCGACGGCGTGCAGATCCGCCTCGAAGAGCAGCGCGACCTGTCGCGCTACCTCATCGGCCTGCTGATCTTCCTCGGCCTGCTCGGCACCTTCTGGGGCCTGCTCGCCACCATCCGCTCGATCGGCGAGATCATCGGCAACCTCAGCGTGGGCAGCGACCCGGTGGCCATGTTCGAAGCCCTCAAGGCCAAGCTCGACGCCCCCCTCGGCGGCATGGCGACCAGCTTCTCGACCTCGCTGTTCGGGCTCGCCGGCTCGCTGGTAGTCGGTTTCCTCGACCTCCAGTCCGGCCATGCGCAGAACCGCTTCTACAACGAACTCGAGGAATGGCTGTCGCACATGACACGCCTGCCTGCAGGCGTTGGCGCCGAGGGCGAAGGCAACGTGCCCGCCTATGTCCAGGCCCTGCTCGAACAGACCGCCGAGAGCATCGAGCGCATGCAGCGCTCGGCCGCCGAATCCGAACGCGAGCGCCGCGCCACCGCCGAGCACCTCGGCGAGCTCAACACCCAGCTCACCCGCCTGGCCGACCTCATCGGCCGCGAATCACGCGACCTCTCGGCGCTGTCCTCCACCCAGGACGACCTGCGCGGCCTGCTGCGCCAGCTCGCCCAGCAGCCCCCCCAGGGCGCGCAATTCACCGAAGACCTGCGCGCCGAGCTGCGCCTCCTGTCGCGCACCATCGGCGCCGCGCTCGGCGGCCAGGCCGGCCACAAGGCGGAGTGAGCCATGGCCCGCCTCTCCCGCCGCCGCCCGCTCGACTTCTGGCCCGGATTCGTCGACGCCCTCGCCTCGCTGCTGATGGTGATGGTGTTCGTGATCCTGATCTTCGTGATCGGGCAATTCGTGCTGGCCGACGCGGTCAGCGGTCGCGACCGCGCGCTCGCCCAGCTCAACGCCGAACTCGCCGCGCTCGCCCAGACCCTGAGCCTGACCCAGACCGCGCGCGACACCGCCGAGCGCAAGGTCGGTGAGCTCTCCGCCTCGCTCGTCAGCTCCGAGCGCGAACGCGAAGCGCTCGGCAACGAGATCCTCGCCGCCCGCGACGAGCTCCACGCCGCCCAGGACGAAGCCAAGAGCCGGCGCGAAGAAGCCGCCCGCCTCACCACCGACATCGCCGCGCTGCAGCGCCTGAAGGCCGAACTCGAAGCCGAGGCCGCCCGCCTCGCGAGCGCGCTCGACGATTCCGAGCGCGGACTCAAGGAACACAAGGAGATGTCCGCCGCCGCCATCGCCCAGGTCGAACTGCTCAACCGGCAGCTTGCCGCGGTG
>JAKLLJ010000098.1:0-376 GCA_023150215.1 Thauera sp.
GATCGAGGCGCAGCGGGAGCAGGGCCGCCGCCTGGAGCTCGCGGCGAGTGTCTTCGCCAACGCGCGCGAAGGCATCATCATCACCGACCGCGGCGGCAACATCGTCGATGTCAACGGCGCCTTCACCACGATCACCGGCTGGGCGCGCGACGAGGTCATGGGCAAGAACCCGCGCCTGCTCAAGTCGGGCCGGCAGGGGGCGGACTTCTACCGCGCCATGTGGGCGGTCCTGGCCGAAAAGGGTTACTGGGAAGGCGAGGTGTGGAACTGCGACAAGCAGGGCAAGGCGTTCGCCGAGGCACTGGCGATCTCCGCGGTGCGCGATGGCGACGGCGAGGTGTCGCACTACGTTGCGCTGATCTCCGACATCACCCGG
>JAKLLJ010000098.1:386-10307 GCA_023150215.1 Thauera sp.
GCAAAAGGAGCACGAACAGCGCCTGCGCCGGCTCGCCCACTTCGATGTGCTGACCGGGCTGCCCAACCGCAGCCTGCTCGCCGATCGTCTCGAGCAGGCGCTCGGTCGTGCCCGCCGCTCCGGCAAGCCGGTGGCGGTGGCGCTGATCGATCTCGACGGCTTCAAGGCGATCAACGACGGCTACGGGCACGAGGCCGGCGATGCCCTGCTGGTGACGGTGGCCCGGCGCATGAAGGCCTGCCTGCGCACCCAGGACACGATCGCCCGCATGGGGGGCGACGAGTTCATCGCGGTGATCGGCGAGCTCGATAGCCACGATGAGGTCCGTCGTCCGATGACACGCCTGCTCGCCGCCCTCGCCGCGCCGGTCGAGCTCGAGCAGGGCACGGTCCGGGTGGCCGGCAGCATCGGCGTGACCTTCTACCCGCAGGGCGGGCCGATCGAGTCCGAGCAGCTGATCCGCCAGGCCGACCAGGCCATGTACGCGGTCAAGCAGGCGGGCAAGAACGGCTACCGCATCTTTACCGACACCACGCCGCAGCCGCTGTCCTGACGCCTGGGGCGGGCGCTTGAGCCCGGCGACGACGTGGTCGCCACGGGGCCATCGGGCGCCGACTCGCCTCGGGCGCATTGCGTCCAGGCCTGGGGCGGCGTCCAGTCCCGCACCCAGTGCGCAATCTCCGCGGCGTCCATCGGGTGGGCGATCGCGTAGCCCTGGCCGAGCCTGCACCCCAGCGCGAGCAGGGCGCAGCCCTGCGCCAGGGTCTCGACGCCCTCTGCGATCACCGTGCGGCGGAAGCCTTTGGCCAGACCGAGAATCCCCTCGACGATGGTCAGGTCCTCGGGGTCTTCGAGCATGTTGCGGACGAAGCTCTGGTCGATCTTCAGCACCCCCGCGGGAAGGTGACGCAGGTAGGCAAGTGAGGAATAGCCGGTGCCGAAATCGTCGAGCGCGAAATCCACCCCGATGCTGCGGCACGCGTTCATGGTCCGCGACACTCGCGGCAGGTCGCCCAGCGCGCTCGTTTCCAGCACTTCGAGCTCGAGCGCGGAGGCGGAAACATCCGGGTGGCGCTCGAGCTCGCGTGCGAGTTCTGCGGTGAAGTGCTCGTGCTGCAGGTGCAGGGTGTCGATATTCACGCTCACGCGCAGGCTCAGCCGCTCTCGCTTCCATGCGGCGCACTGTGCGAGTGCGGTCGCGAGTACCCAGCGACCGAGCTCGATCGTGACCGGGTCATTGGCCAGCGCGGGCAGAAACGTTCCCGGGGCGAGCAGGCCGTGTTCAGGGTGCTGCCAGCGCAGCAGGGCTTCGACGCCATGCACGGCGCCGGTCGCCATGTCGACCTTGGGCTGGTAATGCAGGGTCAGCTCGTCCTCGCGAATCGCTTTCCGGATGCGCTCGATGTGCTCGTGGCGGCCGCGTTCCGCCCGATCGAGGGCGGTGTCGAAGACGTGGTAGCGATTCTTGCCGGTCTGCTTCGCCCGATACATGGCCTGGTCTGCCTGACGGACCAGCTGTTCGGCGTCGATGTCCTCGGCGCCGGTACAGCTGCTGATGCCGATGCTTCCCGAGACCCGAAGCTCGAGGGCGTCGAGCACGATGGGTTCGGCGATGCGGGCGAGCAGGCGCTCGATGACCGGCAGGGCGTCGTCGACGCCGCGCTCCTCGCGCAGGATGAAGATGAACTCGTCGCCGCCCACGCGCGCGACCGTGTCTTCCTGGCGCAGCGTCTGCGTCAGGCGCCGCGCGATGGTCACCAGCACCCGATCGCCGCAGGCATGGCCATGGCAGTCGTTGATCTGCTTGAAGCCGTCCAGGTCGATGTAGCCGAGCATCACCACCGCGCCGCTGCGGCGTGCATGCATCATCGCCTGTACCAGTCGATCGTTGAGCAGCGCGCGGTTTGCCAGCCCGGTCAGGCCATCGAAGTAGGCCATGCGCTGGAGCTGGGCCTCGTGCTCCTTGTGCCGGCTCACATCCGAGAACACCGCGACGTAGTGCGAGGTCTTGCCGTGCTTGTCGCGCACCGCGGAGACGGTGAGCGTTTCGGGGTAGATCTCGCCCGACTTGCGCCGGTTCCAGATCTCGCCTTCCCATAGTCCCTGCTCGGTCAGGGCGCGCCACATCCGGCTGTAAAAGTCGGCGTCCTGGCGTCCTGACTTGAGCAGGCGTGGATTGCGGCCGATCGCCTCTTCGGCGGTATAGCCGGTGATCCGGGTGAAGGCCTCGTTGATGTCGAGGATGCACCCTTGCGTATCGGTGATCACCACGCCCTCGTGCGCATTGCGAAAGGCGCTCGCCGCCAGCTGCAGGCGCTCTTCGGCTTCCTTGCTCGCGGAAATGTCGATGTGCGTGCCCGACATCACCCGCGGCGTGCCGTCCGCAGCCCGCACCGTGACCCGGCCACGGTCGAGCATCCAGATCCAGTGGCCATCGCGATGCTGCATGCGCAGCTCGCAGGAATAGTGATCGATCTCGCCGGCAAGGTGGCGCTCGATCTGTGCCCGGGCGCGGGGCTCGTCGGCGGGATGGACCCGGGTGCGGAAGGTTTCATAGGTCGTGGGACCGAGCTCGTCGAGGCGATAGCCGAGCATCTCGGCCCAGTACTCGTTGATCTCGAGCGTGTGGTCCTGCAGATGGAAGATCCAGGTCGCCGCCCGGGTGCCGTCGATGACTTCCCGCAGGCGCTGCTCCTGCGCTTCGAGCGCGGCGGTCTTGCGCCGCACGAGCTGCTCTAGGCGCAGGTTCCAGGCCGCCACTGCAAGAATCAGAAGCAGTGCGCCGAGCGCGTAGGGGCCATAGACGCGCCAGTCCGGCACGCGCTGCGGGAGGTCGGCGCCGAGCCACTTGCGCTCCAGGCGACGCAGGGTGCCGCTTTGGCGCGCATGCTCGATGCCCTTGTCGATGACCCCGAGCAGCACGCGCTCGCCCTCGCGCACCGCCATCGCGTTGCGGCCGACGTACAAGGGATCACCGACCACCTTGAGCCGGTCGTCGAACTGCTTGCTGAAGAGGTGATGGAACACGATCTGCTCGTCACCGATCAGCATGTCGGCATCGCCGTCGATGACCGCCTGGGTCGCCTCGGCGAAGTCGGTGGTGGGCAGATGCTCGAAGCCGAGGCCGGCCGAGCGCAGGAACTGCTCGGCAAAGTCGCCGCGCTGGATGGCAATGCGCTTGCCGGCGAGATCGTCGAGGGTGGCGATGTCGGTGCGCGCCTTGCGCACGAACATCGAGGCCGGGACCTCGAACACGGTGGTGCTGAAGTCGAAATCGCGGTCGCGCGCCTCGCTGAAGAACAGGCTGGTGAGCACGTCCGCCTTGCCCGTGCTGACCGCGTCCTGGGCCTGGCGAAACTCGGCATCGGCGAACTCGACGTGAAAACCCGCCTCGGTCGCGATCCAGCGTACCAGCTCGATCATCATTCCACGTCGCTCGCCATTGGCGTCGACGAACTCGAACGGCGGATAATTGTGCTGGCTGATGAAGCGGATCGGCGCGTGGCGGGCGAGATAGGCACGTTCGGTGGCGGTCAGGACGATCGAGCTGTCCGCGCTGTCGGTCCGGTCGATCCATAGCGCTGCCGCGCCCAGTGCAAGCAGTGCGATCGCCCACGTGAGGCGAAGTGTCCAGCGGGTTGCCTGCACGCGGACTCCTGATCGATTTGAGTTCTTTGGCATGAATTATCCCGGTGCGTCGCCCCGCCGGTCAAAGCGCTTTGCGCTCCGGTCGTGAATTGCGACCTGAGCACGCGTTCATGCGCTTGCTGCCTGCGGCTACCGCCGGGGGGGGCGGGGGCCATCGGATCGCGGCCCCCGCATGCCGGACCGCACGGCGAGGTCGGCGGGGTAACATGCCCGGGCTCGCGTTGTGCTGCGGTGCGTGGCGCCCGGAGCCGGCGCCAAAAATGGACTGAACATCGAGGGACGGAGCATGAGCGAATTATTCAAATGGTCACCCGCTTTCCTGACCCATCTGCCGGATGTGGATCAGCAGCACCGGCGGCTGGTCGACCTGATCAACCACCTCGGCAGCCTGCTGACCGGTGGCCGGAACGTTTCGCGGTCAGAGATCGAGCATGCCCGCGCCGAGCTCGTCGCCTACAGCAACACCCATTTTCTCGACGAAGAGGCGATGTTCACTGCGGCGGGCATCGATGCCCGTCACGCCGATTTCCATCGTGCGGAGCACCGGAGCTTCATCGACGAGTTGCAGGCGCCGGGTTCGAGCGATATGTCGAACCCGGCGGAGCGCGAGCAGACCGTACGTCGCGAGGTGGGCTATCTGGTCAATTGGCTTGCCTGCCATATCCTCGGTGTCGATCAGGCGATGGCGCGGCAGCTGCGGATGATCGAACAGGGCATCGGCCGGGAGGCGGCCTTCGAGGCCGATGTCGAGCAACGGCAGCGCGAGGTTTCGACCGAGCCCCTGCTCGCCGCGCTCAATGGTTTGCTGGCGACCGTCTCGGAGCGGAATCGGGAGCTGGCCGCGCTCAACAGGACCCTGGAACAGCGCGTCATCGAGCGCACCACTGAGCTCCAGCATGCAAACGCGCGCCTGCATATCCTCACCTACCAGGACGAGCTCACCGGCCTGCCCAACCGGCGTCATGCGGTGACCGCGCTCGAGGCCCTGTGGGAGGAAGCGCGCCGGGACGGCACCCCGCTTTCGGTGCTGCTGCTCGACGCCGACCGCTTCAAGGGCGTGAACGACACCTTCGGCCATGCCGAAGGCGATGCCGTGCTCAAGGCGCTCGGCCAGCGTCTGCGCGATGCCGTGCGTACCAGCGACATCGTGTGCCGGCTTGGTGGCGACGAGTTTCTCGTCATTTGCCCGCGCAGTGATCGTGTGGGTGCGGCAAATGTCGCCGGCAAGATCGTCGCGTCGCGCCGTCCCCACCTCAACGCCGCGGGACAGGAATGCTGGAGCGGCGCGGTGAGCGTCGGCGTTGCCGAGGTCGAGTCATCGATGAGCTGCGCCGAGGACATGCTCAAGGCGGCTGACCGGGCGCTGTACGAGGCCAAGCGCAGCGGCGGCGACCGCGTGGGTTGAGCGGCCCCGCGGTGCCCGGATGCCTCTCCGGCTGACCGCTCCTGTCGAGAATATCGGAAATCGGCAATCTAGCCGACCGCGCTGCCGCTCTGGTGGGGCCTTGTCGACCGCGCCGTCGTGCTGGCAGGCTTTGTAGGAGCGGCGGCAGCCGCGAACGGGCGTTGCAGCAACCGTCGCGCATCCCCGGAGCACCGCCGCTTCGCGCCTGCTGGCGCTCCTACATAAAGCGGCACGCCTCACCTGGCGGCGCGGCGGCGGCCGCGAGTTTTGCATCGATGGCCGCGAGGCAGCCGCTCAGGCGTGGGCCTGTGCGGCGTCCGGCGGGGTGCTGGTGCTGCGCTCCGGCATGTAGGTGGCGACCTGGCACAGGATGGCGGCGATGTAGGGGATGCACTGCAGGCACAGGATGCCCACCCACAGCTGCGTCTCGAGGTTGGCCGCGCCGCGCTGGGCGACCAGAGTGGCGGCGCCCATCAGCAGCGCGACCAGCATGCCGATCTCCTCGCGGATCGGGTTGAAGAAGGCGAGCGCACCGCCGCCGCGCCAGCCCTTGGGCGTCACCACGAACACGCCCTTTTTCTTGACCAGGCCAGCGAACACGCCGCGCGCGATCGCATGCGCGAGGCCCACCGACAGGATCGATGCGCCGAGGATGTCCTTCCACGGACAGTCCATGGTGCGCCGGTACAGGATCGGACCGAGCCCGGCCTTGAAGATCATGAAGCCGAAGATCGGCAGCGCGAGCGACACCACCGGCAGGCCGAAAGCCTTCGGGAAGAGCAGGATGCCGAGCGTCCACAGCAGGCTGCCGAAGGCGAACACCAGCTGCAGCGCATCGCCCAGCCAGGCGAACCAGCCGGTGAGGAAGTGGTAGCGCTGGGCGAGGTTGAGATTGCTGCGCCCGATCATGTGCGGCAGGTGGGCCTTGAGGATCTGCATCGCGCCGAAGGCCCAGCGGAAGCGCTGGCTCTTGATCGCCGCAAAACCCGAAGGGGTGAGGCCGCGGCCGAGGATGTGGTCGATGTAGCGCGTGTCGTAGCCCTTCTCGATGAGGCGCAGGCCGAGCTCGGTGTCTTCGCAGATGCACCATTCGGACCAGCCGCCGACCTCTTCGAGCGCGCGCCGGCGCACCATGGTCATGGTGCCGTGCTGGATCAGCGCGTTGCGCTCGTTGCGGTGGTGCATGCCGATGCGGAAGAAGCCGTCGAACTCCCAGTTGCACATGCGCTTGAAGGGCTGGTCCTCCCAGTCGCGGTGGGCCTGCGGCGCCTGCACCACGGCGACCTCGGGCTGGTCGAAGTGGGGCACCAGGCAGGCCAGCCAGTCGGGCTCGACCACGTAGTCGGCGTCGACCACGCCGACCACCTCGGCGCGCGGGTCGGTGACCTTGAGGCCGTAGTTGAGCGCGCCGGCCTTGAAGCCGGGCCAGTTGGCGAGGTGGAAGAAGCGGAAGCGCGGGCCGAGTTCGGCGCAGCGGCGCTCAAGCGGCTTCCACAGCGCCTCGTCGCGGGTGTTGTTGTCGAGGATCAGGACCTCGAAGTTCTGGTAGTTCATCTGCGCCAGGCTGTCGATGGTGGCGATCACCATCTCGGGCGGCTCGTTGTAGCAGGCGAGGTGGATCGACACGAAGGGCTGCTGCTCGGGCGGATGCGGTGGCAGCGGGGTGAAGCGGCGTGCCCATTTCTTCTTGAACAAGACCTCGCCGAACTCGAAGCCGTGCGACAGCAGTACCGCCGCGGTCATGCCGGTGGCGCCGATGAGCAGCACCAGGCCGATGAGATCACGCTGGGTGAGGTAGTACTCGACCGGCACGTTGATGCCGATGATCAGCGTGGAGACGCAGGCCTGGATCAGCGCGGCGAGGAAGACGCGACCGCCGATGCTCCAGCCGGGCAGGAAGAAGGCGGCGAGCATCATCGGGACGAAGGCGAGCGCGGCGGCGTTGCTCGCCTTGCGCGACCAGTGCGGGTCGCGCTCGACCACGCCTTCCAACTGGTACTTGGGCTCACGGTCGGCGTTGAACATGCCCCAGTAAGGGCCGGCCCAGCCTTCGACGTCCACCTTCCACGGCTGGTCGATCGCCTCCATCAGGAAGTAGTCGATGCGTGCGGTGCGCGGGTGGGCGAGGAATTCGCGCACGAAGCGCGCCTGGTTGTCGAGCGAGGGGATGGCGGCGTCGATGGTCGGGCCGCGGCTCGGCCAGCCGACTTCGCCGACCACGATCTTCTTGCGCGGATGCGCGCGCGCGACTTCGTCATAGCGCTGGAAGGCGTATTCGACCGCCTTGTCCACCGGCAGGCCCTCGTGGTAGGGCAGCAGGTGCACGGTGATGTAGTCGACGTGCTTGGCGAGCTCGGGATAGCGCAGCCAGACGTGCCAGGGCTCGGCGGTCGATACCGGCTTGCGGATCGCCTTGCGCACCTCGTCGAGGTACACGATGAGCTCGTCGACGGTGACGTCGCCGCGCAGGACGGCCTCGTTGCCGACCATGACGCGTTCGATGTGGCGCATGCGGCGGGCGACGTCGATCAGCGCCGCGACCTCGCGGGCATTGGCGTCGGGGCGCGCGTCGATCCACGCGCCGGCAGTGACCAGCATGTCGCGCTCGCCGGCGAGACCGAGCAGGTCGGGCATGTCGGTGACGCCGTAGGTGCGCAGGCCGTCGGAGTAGCGACCGAGCAGGTCGAGGTCGGCGGCGAGTTCGGCACGCGAGGGGTAGGTGCCCTTGAGCGGGCTCTGGTCACGCTGGAAGCCGTTGTAAGCGAAACCCTTGATGCTCTGGTTGGTGCCGATGAACTCGGTGCTGCGGTTGAGCTGCTGCCAGATCCAGTACTGCGCGAACGCCACCGCGGCGGCGATGGCGATGGCGATGGCGATGCGGAGGGCAAAGGAGGCGGCGTTTTTCATCGTTGTTCCTGGGCACCGCCCGCGGATCGGCAGGCGGCTGCATTGCGAAGGCCTCGTGGGCTGCGGGTCGGCATGCCGCGCACGAAGTGCGGCGTACGATCAGGGAGGTGCTGCGTCGCCGCAATCGCAGACCCGCCTGCGCTGTGACAAAATGCACGTGCGCGGGAATGCGGCTCGCCTTGTTCCGACCAACCACATTTTATTCGCCATTTCAGCCCCTTACGAGTCGGCTGAAGGGCCAATTTGCAACAGTTTCCGCGCCTGCCAGGCGGCTGCTGATTTTGAAGGGAAAGCGCATCCGAATGCGAACTAATTTGCCCAAATACGGCATCGCCGGTGCGCTCCTCGCGGGCGCCGTGGTCGCCGGCCTCGCGCTCTCGCTGCGCCATGGCGTGCTCGAGGCGGGTGTGCTGCCGCGCGACTGTACGGTGGCGGATGCGCCGGCGCTCGCCTGCCTGCTCAAGCAGGCGCTGGTGCAGAGCTTCGTGGACATGCGCGTGGGCTGGCTGAGCCTGATCGCGGGCGCGCTCGCCTTCGTGCGCGGCGCGCGCGCGTTGGCCTGGGTCGGCTGGCTGTGCGGAGTGGCCGGGCTGGTGCTGTACAGCTACGATCCCGCCGCAGTGGGCGCCTTACTCGCGCTGCTGGTGCTGGTGCGCGCCCACCAGCAGCACGGGCAGGGCGGTGGCGAGGCCGGTCAGCAGCCAGCCGATCGCCTGCGGGTTGGCAGGCTCGGTTGACCAGCGCGCGATGACGCTGACCACGATCACCAGCGCCAGGGTGCGTTCGCCGCGGGTGGTGCCGCTGCGCCACCAGCCGGTGACGCCGAACACCACCGCGGGCACGAGGTAGAGCAGGGTGGGAAAGTCGCGGTAGCGCGGATCGACCCACAGCAGCAGTGCAGCGACTGCGGCGGCAAACAGCAGCAGGCCGCGCAGCATGCCGAGCGAGGCGGCCTTGGCGCGCAGGCGCGAGGTGCGCCACAGCGTCCGCGCGGCACTGCGGGTGTCCGGGACGGGCTCGCCGTACCAGCGTGCGAGGGTGAGCGGCAGCAGCGCGGCGAGCGCGGCGACGGCACCAAGCAGGCTCCATTCGAGCGCATCGCGGTAGGCCAGGTGCGCGTGCTCCCAGTGCAGCACCGCGACCAGTCCGCCGAGCGCGCCGGTGGCGGTGAGCGCGCTCACCCGCAGGCAGCGCGTGCGCCGCCCGGTGGTCGACAGCAGGAAGGCGATCAGGCCGCCGAGCACGGCGCCGCCGACCGGGCCGAACACGCCGTCGCGCTCGGCGACCGTTCCGGCGAGCGGAAATTTCGGCTGCAGCGAGCCGGCGTCGAGCATGCCCCAGAAGCCGCCCACGGTGCCTTCGAGGCGGCGCTTCCAGGGCTGGTCGATGGCTTCGATCAGGTTGTAGTCCCAGCCTTCGGCGTGCGCGCGGTGCACGAACTCGCGGATGTAACGCGCCTGATTGACGCGCGAGGGCTTCGATTCCTCGCGCTGGCGGCCGGCGCTCGGCCAGCCCGTCTCGCCGATCAGGATCTGCTTGCCGGCGAAGTGCGCGCCGACGTGGCGCCGTGTCTCGGCGACATGCTCGAGCGCAAGCTCGATGTCGACTGGTTCGTCTTCCCAGAAGGGCAGGATGTGCACGGTGACGAAGTCGACCTCGGCAGCGAGACTGTCGTGGCGCGTCCAGAATTCCCAGACGTCGGCGTAGGTGACCGGCACCTTCGCATTCGCCCTGGCGTGGCGGATCAGCTCGCGCATCTCGTCCACGGTGCGTTCGCGGCGCAGCAGGACTTCGTTGCCGACGATGAGCGCACGCACCACGTCGGTGTTGGCGTTGGCGAGCGCGATCGCGCGTTCGAGTTCGCGCGCGTTCTTCGCCTTTTCGTAGCCGATCCAGGCACCGAGCAGCACCTTGAGGCCGAGCGGGCGGGCGAGCTCGGGGACGTGCTCGAGGCCCTGGTC
>JAKLLJ010000099.1 GCA_023150215.1 Thauera sp.
ACCCGGTGCTGCTTGCCGCCGCCGAAGGCGAACAGGTCCACCAGCAGCATCGTCCCCACGATGGCGGCAAAGGCCGCCCACATCCACCACGTTCCGATCGATTCCATCGCGCGCTCCGCACAAAAACAAAAAAGGCCTGTTCCCGAAGGACACAGACCCTTGCGTAAGCTTTGCGCGCACGGACCTTGCCCCTTGGGCAAGGTCTCGCTTGCAACGACTGAACGGATTCGGTCGTTGCCCCCGGCACCGGGAGACGGTCTGGTGACCGTGCTGCCGTATTGACGATGCCGGAGCGGAAAAGCTACTCCCCTTGATGGACTGGATTCTGTCTGTTGCACTGCGGGAGTGTCAAGGTCGGCGTAGTGGATCGTGGCGGGAAAGGGGGGTGCCTTATTGCATTGCAGCATCGGGCGAACGCATGGCACGGGTGCGCGGTCGACACCCCGTGCTGGCTGGGGCATCATCGGCGGCGTCCGGCCCGCCCGTCATGCACGGGCGCTCGCCGGCACCCCTCTATCAACCACCTCGAATCCATGGAAATCCTCTTTCTGATCGGCCTCATCGTCCTCAACGGCGTCTTCGCCATGTCCGAGATCGCGCTCGTCACCGCGCGCCGGGCACGCCTCGCACGGCTGGCCGAGGACGGAGACGGCGCGGCCGAGGTGGCGATCAAGCTCGGCGAGGACCCGACCCGTTTCCTGTCCACCATCCAGATCGGCATCACCTCGATCGGCATCCTCAACGGCATCGTCGGCGAGGCCGCGCTTGCCGGGCCGCTGGCCGACTGGCTGCAGGGCCTGGGCATGGAGCAGGGCGTGAGCGAGATCGGCTCGACCGTGCTGGTCGTGGTGGTCATCACCTATGTGTCGATCGTGGTCGGCGAGCTGGTGCCCAAGCGCATCGGCCAGATCGACCCGGAGGGCATCGCCCGTCTGGTGGCGCGGCCGATGAACGTGCTGGCGGTGGCCTCGCGTCCCTTCGTGTACCTGCTCGCCGGCTCCACCGCGCTGCTGCTGCGCATCATGGGCCAGCGCGAGAGTACCGGCCCGAGCGTGACCGAGGAGGAGATCCACGCCATGCTGGTCGAGGGCTCGGAGGCGGGCGTGATCGAGAAGAGCGAGCACGAGATGGTGCGCAACGTGTTCCGCCTCGACGACCGCCAGATCGCCTCGCTGATGGTGCCGCGCGCGGATATCGTTTCGCTCGACCTGGAGCGCCCGCTGGAAGAGAACCTCGAGCTGGTGGCGTCCTCGTCCTACTCGAGCTTCCCGGTGTGCCGTGGCGGGCTCGACGACATCCTCGGCATCGCCAGCGCCAAGAAGCTGTTCAACCAGTCGCTGCGCGGCGAGGTCATCGACCTGACCAAGGACTTGCAGTCACCCGTCTACGTTCCCGAATCGCTGACCGGCATGGAACTGCTCGACCAGTTCCGCTCGTCCGGCACCTACACCGTGTTCGTGATCGACGAGTACGGCGAGGTCCAGGGCATGGTCACGCTGCACGACGTGATCGAGTCGGTGACCGGCGAGTTCCTGCCGCACGACACCGAGGAGGCCTGGGCGGTGCAGCGCGAGGACGGCTCCTGGCTGCTCGACGGCCTGATCCCGATCGTCGAACTCAAGGACCGCCTCGGCATCAAGACGGTGCCGGAAGAGGACAAGGGCCGCTACCACACGCGGTCGGGCATGGTGATGTGGCTGCTCGGCCGCCTGCCGGGCACCGGCGATATCGCCACCTGGGAGAACTGGCGCCTCGAGGTGATCGACCTCGACGGCAAGCGCATCGACAAGGTGCTGGCGAGCCGCCTGCCCGAGCCGGCCGACGAGATCGGCGCGGAGCAGGAGGCCGGCGCCGAAGACCGGGGCGAGGCCGCATGATCGACCAGGTCGCCGAGAAGGTCGTCCGCCGTGTCATCCTCGGCTTCCTGCTCGGCGGCCTGTTGCTGCTGAGCTATGCGGTGCTGCACCTGTTCATCGTGCCGGTGGCGTGGGCGGTGATCATCGCCTATGCAACCTGGCCGGCCTATCACCCGCTGCGCAAGTGCCTGCCACACTACCCCACGATCACCGCGCTGCTGATGACGCTGCTGCTGAGCGCGGCCTTCGTGCTGCCGGCCCTGTGGATCGGCATGCTGCTGCGCACCGAGGTCGGGGTGGCGATCGCCGCGGTGACCGCGCAGATTCGCGAAGGGGCTTTCGCGCTGCCCGAGTTCATCCGCGCGCTGCCGTGGATCGGCGACGACCTGCAGGCGATGGTGGTCGAGCTCACCCGCGAGCCGGAGGCGCTGCGTGCCCAGCTCACCGAGTGGGTGCGCCAGGGCAGCGACCTGGTGCTGACGCTGATCGGAGACGTCGGGCGCAACGCGGCCAAGCTCGGTTTCGCGCTCATCACGGTGTTCTTCCTCTACCGCGACGGCGAGCGCGTGCTCGAGCAGGTGGTGGCGGTGCTGCGCCGCTTCCTCGGCGAGCGCCTGGATCCCTACCTCGCCGCGGTGGGCGGGATGACCAAGGCGGTGGTGTGGGGATTGATCGCCACCGCGATCGGCCAGGGCGTCGTCGCCGGGCTGGGCTACTGGTGGGCGGGCGTGCCGGCGCCGGTGCTGCTGGGCGCGATCACCGCGGTGATCGCGATGATCCCGTTCGGCACGCCCTTCGCCTGGGGTTCGATCGGGGCGTGGCTGCTGGTGACTGGCAACACCGTCGAGGGCATCGGCCTGCTGCTGTGGGGCGCGCTGGTGGTGAGCTGGGTGGACAACCTGGTGCGCCCGCTGGTGATCAGCAACGCGACCCGCATCCCTTTCCTGCTGGTGATGTTCGGCGTGCTCGGCGGCCTGGCCGCGTTCGGGCTGGTCGGGCTGTTCCTCGGCCCGGTGGTGTTGGCGGTGTTGATGGCGGTGTGGCGCGAGTGGCTGGAGGAGTCCGATTTCGCGCGCCTTGCGGCGATCGTTGGGCCTGCACGTGCCGGGGAGGACGGGAAGGGGAGCGGTGGGCGGTCCTGATCCGCAGGTTCGCACCTTCCGGCGCTCCTACAGGGGCCGCCGCGTTATGGCACCGCTGCAGGAGCGGCGGAAGCCGCGAACCGGGCGACCGGCAATGGAGGTGTGCGAGGATCCCGCCGCCGCGTTGGCGCCTTCCGGCGCTCCTGCGGGAAACGCGAAGCTCAGGTGCCGTACTTGCGCAGCAGGGTGTCGTGCAGTGCGACGAATTCCTGCGACAGCTTGTGCCGGGGATCGAGGTGGATCATCGGCTTGGCTTGCTCGTGCGATTCCTTGATCTTCACCGAGGCCGACAGGTAGGGCTGCAGCACGGGGAGGCCCTCGTCGATCAGCTCCTGCACCACCTTTTGCGGCAGGCTGGCGCGCGGCTGGAACTGGTTGACCACGATGCCCTCGACTTCGAGCTTGCGGTTGTGGTCGGACCTGATCTCCTCCACGTTCTCGAGCAGCGAATAGAGCGCCTTGCGCGAGAATTCGTCGCAGTCGAAGGGGATCAGGCAGCTGTCGGCGGCGATCAGGGCGGAGCGCGTGAAGAAGTTGAGCGCGGGCGGCGTGTCGATGAACACGCAGTCGAAGTCCGCGGCCAGTTCTTCAAGCGCGTCGCGCAGCTTGTAGATCTTGTAGCGCGACTCGAGCTTGGACTGCAGTTCCTCGAGCTGTGGGTGCGAGGGCATCACGTGCAGGTGCTCGAAGGGTGTGGTGGCGATGAATTCGCGGGTGTCGCGCGGGTTGAGCTTGAAGTTGAGGGTCTGGTCGAAGAAGTCGGCGAGGGTGGTCTCAAGCGTGTCCATGCCGGCGCCGAGCAGGTACTGGGTCGAGTTGCCCTGCGGATCGAGGTCGATCACCAGGGTGCGCTTGCCCTGCAGGGCGCTGATCGCCGCCAGGTTGCAGGTGATCGTCGACTTGCCCACGCCGCCCTTCTGATTGAATACCACCCTTCGCATTGCCGTCTCCCCTGTCGTCTGTGCGTGCGCGCGCGCCGGACTCGCATTCTGCCAAAAACCGGCGGTGCCGGCGTGGCGGCGATGGTCGCGCCGTGCCTGATATCCCGCATCACGACCGGGCGTGTCCAATCAGGAGGCGCTGGAGTAAACTCGCGCGGCGCCGATCGACGGTGTTCCCGAGCCGGATGGCGCCGACAACAAAGCAGATCTTCGAGTCCTTTCCCGGGCGAAGTCCCGGGGCATGCACCGAACCCTTCCTCCCTCGACGGGAGTCGTGGTGGTGCGCGACGTTCTCGAAGCGAGCCTGCAAGAACGCAAATCGAATATTTCAATATCTCGAGAGGGGAGAACATGGATCAGGATTTCATCACTGCGGCGCTCGACTATCACCGCTCGCCCACGCGCGGCAAGATCTCGGTGGTGCCGACCAAGGGTCTCACCAACCAGCGCGACCTCGCGCTCGCCTATTCGCCCGGGGTCGCTGCGGCCTGCGACGCGATCGTCGCCGATCCCGCCGAAGCCTTCGAACTCACCAGCCGCGGCAACCTCGTGGCCGTGGTCACCAACGGCACCGCGGTGCTCGGCCTCGGCAACATTGGTCCGCTTGCGTCCAAGCCGGTCATGGAGGGCAAGGGCTGCCTGTTCAAGAAGTTCGCCAACATCGACGTCTTCGACATCGAGCTGGCGGAGAACGACCCCGACAAGCTGATCGAGATCATCGCCGCGCTCGAGCCCACGCTGGGCGGCATCAACCTCGAGGACATCAAGGCCCCCGAGTGCTTCTACATCGAGAAGAAGCTGCGCGAGCGCATGAAGATCCCGGTCTTCCATGACGACCAGCACGGCACCGCGATCATCTCGTGTGCCGGCCTGATCAACGGCCTCAAGGTGGTCGGCAAGGACATCGGCGCCGTGAAGATGGTGGTGTCGGGCGCCGGCGCCGCCGCGATCGCCTGCCTCGACCTGATGGTGAGCGTGGGCCTCAAGCGCGAGAACATCACCGTCTGCGACTCCAAGGGCGTCATCTACGAGGGCCGCGAGCCCAACATGGAGCCGACCAAGGCGCGCTACGCGCAGAGGACCGAAGGGCGCACGCTGGGTGACGTGATCGTCGGCGCCGACGTCTTCCTCGGCCTGTCGACCGCGGGCGTGCTCAAGCCCGAGATGGTGGCGAAGATGGCCGCCAAGCCGCTGATCTTCGCGCTTGCCAACCCCAACCCCGAGATTCTGCCGGCCGATGCCAAGGCCGTGCGCCCCGACTGCATCATCGCCACCGGCCGTTCGGACTTCCCGAACCAGGTCAATAACGTGCTGTGCTTCCCCTTCATCTTCCGCGGTGCGCTCGACGTCGGCGCGACCACGATCAACGAAGAGATGAAGCTCGCCTGCGTGAAGGCGATCGCCGAGCTGGCCGAGGCCGAGGCGAGCGACATCGTCGCCAGCGCCTATGGCGGCCAGGAACTGAGCTTCGGCCCCGAGTACATCATCCCCAAGCCCTTCGATCCGCGCCTGATCGTCAAGATCGCGCCCGCGGTGGCGAAGGCGGCGATGGAGTCGGGCGTGGCGACCAAGCCGATCACCGATTTCGACGCCTACGTCACCAGCCTGAACGGCTTCGTGTATCAGTCGGGCATCGTCATGAAGCCGGTGTTCTCGGCCGCCAAGGCGGTGCCGATGGAGCAGAAGCGCGTGATCTACGCCGAAGGCGAGGACGAGCGCGTGCTGCATGCGGTGCGCGTGGTGCTCGATGAAGGCCTGGCGCGTCCGATCCTGATCGGTCGCCCCGATGTGATCGAGATGCGGATCAAGAGGATCGGCCTCAACCTGGTGCCCGAGCGCGACTTCGAGATCGTCAACCCGGAGTCCGATCCGCGCTACCGCGAGCTGTGGAACGAGTACTACAGGCTGATGAGCCGTGATGGCGTGACGCCTGATCTGGCCAAGGCGAAGATGCGTCGCGACACCACGCTGATCGGCATCATGCTGCTGCGCCGTGGCGACGCCGACGCGATGGTGTGCGGCACCTTCGGCTCCTACGACTACCACCTGAAGCAGGTGGCCGACGTCATCGGTCTCGCGCCCGGCGCCAAGCAGTTCGCGGCGATGAACCTGCTGCTGCTCACCAAGCGCATGCTGGCGGTGACCGACACCTATGTGAACGAGAACCCGAGCGCCGAGGAAGTCGCCGAGATCGCCCGCATGGCGGCCGACGAGCTGCGCCGCTTCGGCATCGAGCCCAACGTTGCCCTGTTGTCGCACTCGAATTTCGGTAGTTCCAATTCGGCGTCGGCGCGCAAGATGCGCAAGGCCTGCGAGATCCTGCACGCGACCTCGCCCGACCTCAATGTCGACGGCGAGATGCACGGCGACGCGGCGCTCTCGGTCGAGATGCGCGACAAGTTGCATCCGGATTCGCGCCTCAAGGGCGAAGCCAACCTGCTGGTGATGCCCAACCTCGACGCCGCCAACATTTCCTTCAACCTGATGAAGATGGCCAATGGCGATGGCGTGTCGGTGGGGCCGATCCTGCTTGGCGCGGCCAAGCCGGTTCATATCGTCACCCCGTCGGCCACCGTGCGCCGACTGGTCAACATGACCGCGCTCGCGGTGGTGGATGCCAAGGAGACGCGCAACGCCGGCCTGTGATGCGGTCGGGCGGCACATGTTTCGCGCCGCCCTTGCGCTGTCGCCACGGGTGACGGCAGCGATGCAGTTTTCGGGGGCAGTCCCGCGAGGGGCTGCCCCGCTTTGTTTCGCGCGTACCGGAAGTGCTCGATGAAGAATCCTGGATCGTTCCCCCTGCGCACGCTGCTGCTTGCCGGCGCGCTCCTTCAGGCCACCCCTGCGGCGGTCGCCGCCGATTGGCTGCTGGCGGCCCCTGCGCTGCAGGTCGTGCCCGGCCAACGCTTCGAGGTGGTGGTGATCGGCGACGCCAGGGCAGCGAGCTGGCCCGCGCGCCTGCCGGCGAGCATCGAGCTGCCCGGCGGCGGTCCGCGCATCGCGGTCGAACTGGTGTCGATCGGCAAGGCGGAGGCGAACGCGCGCCAGCGCCGCTACTTTGCGCGCTGGCCGATGGAGGTGGCGGGCGTGGCCACGCTCGCGCTCACCGACCACCCTTCGGCGCGCGTGTTGCTCGACGGCGGTGCGGCGACCCGCGTGGTTTCGGCGCCGGTTTCCGCGCCTGCGGGCGGGGTGAGCGCGGGCGAATCGACTGCGTCCATGGCGCCCGCCGCGGCGGCGCCCGCTTCCTCAGTCACACCCATGGGGCGCATGGCCGATGTGCCCGCGGACCGGACGCCGGTCGAGCCGTCTGCCTTCGGTTTCCACGAGCCGATGTACTTCCTCATCGGCGGCAAGGACCCGGTGAGCGCCCGCTTCCAGTTCAGCTTCCGCTACCGTATCTTCGACGAGCAGGGCGTGGTCGCGGAGACGATTCCGGTGGCGAGCGGGGTGTATTTCGGCTTCACCCAGACCTCGCTGTGGGACCTGCAGGGGGAATCGAAGCCCTTCCGCGATTCGAGCTTCCGGCCCTCGCTGTTTTACCGCTGGGGGCTGGACGACCCCGACCAGCGCGGCTCGCTCGCCCTGTCCGGCGGCTACGAGCACGAATCCAATGGCAAGGAAGACATCCCCTCGCGCAGCATCGACACCATGTTCGCGCGTGCCGATGCGCGCATGCGGGTGGATGACTCCGGCACTTATGTCGGCATCGCGCCCAAGGTGTGGACCTATCTCGATCGTGAGGACAACCCCGACATCGCGCGCTACCGTGGCCATGCCGAGCTTGGCCTGCGCATCGGTCGTGACGACGCGCTGCTGTTCTCGACCCTGATCCGGCGTGGCACGGAGGGCAAGATGGGGACCCAGTACGACCTTTCGTATCCGCTGCGGCGCAGCGTGTTCTCCGGGGTGGGCGCGTTCGTGCACCTGCAGGTCTTCAAGGGCTATGGCGAGACCCTGCTCGAATACGACCAGAACAAGGAGGCACAGTACCGGCTGGGGATTTCGCTGGTACGCTGAAAGTCCCCAGCCCTGCCGCCCGAACGGGCGGCGCAACGAGACAGACGAGGAGATCACCCATGAGCCATGCGATCCGTTTTCACCGCACCGGCGGTCCTGAAGTCCTGCAGTGGGAGGTGGTCGAGCCGCCACTGCCCGGCCCCGGCGAGGTCCGCCTGCGCCACCATGCAGTGGGCCTGAACTTCATCGACACCTACCACCGCAGCGGCCTGTATCCGCTGGCACTGCCCTCCGGCCTGGGCATGGAAGGCGCGGGGGTGGTCGAGGCGGTGGGCGAGGGTGTGAGCGAGGTGAAGGCGGGCGATCGCGTGGCTTATACCAATGGCCCGCTCGACGCCTACTCGGAGGTGCGCAACATTCCCGCGCGCCATCTCGTCGTGCTGCCCGATGAGATCGCTTTCGAACAGGGGGCCGCGATGATGCTGCAGGGCGTCACCGCGCAGTACCTGCTGCATTCGACCTACCCGGTGAAGGCCGGCGAAACCATCCTGGTGCACGCGGCGGCGGGCGGCGTGGGCTCGATCCTGGTGCAGTGGGCCAAAGTGCTCGGCGCCACCGTGATCGGCACCGTGGGCAGCGACGACAAGGCGGTGCGCGCGCAGGCGCTCGGCTGCGACCACGTGATCGTCTACTCGCGCGAGCAGTTCCCCGCGCGTGCGCGCGAACTCACCGACGGCAAGGGCGTTGCCGTGGTGTATGACTCGGTCGGCCGCGACACCTTCCTCGGTTCGGTCGCCTGCCTGCAGCGCCGCGGCACGATGGTGAGCTATGGCAACGCCACCGGCCCGGTGGCGCCCTTCGATTGCGCGCTGCTGCACAAGGCGGGCTCGGTGTACGTCACCCGACCCGGGCTGCCCGACTACATCGCCACCCGCGAGGAACTCCTCGCACGCGCGGCGTCCTTGTTCGAGGTCGTGCGCAGCGGCAAGGTGAAGGTCGAGGTGATGCAGCGTTACGCGCTGAAAGACGCCGCGCAGGCGCACCGCGACCTCGAGGCGCGCAAGACCACCGGCTCGACCGTGCTGCTGCCCTGAGTTCAAGGGCGGGGGCGGGCTGCCTCGGGTAAAATCCGCCCCCATGAACTCCACAGTCCTTAGCCCGGGCGAACCGCGTTTCGTTCACCTCCGCCTCCATTCCGAATACTCGATCACCGATGGCATCGTCCAGATCGACCAGGCGATCGCCGCCGCGGCCGACGACGGCATGCCGGCGCTCGGCATCTCCGACCTCGCCAACTTATTCGGCATGGTCAAGTTCTACAAAGGTGCGCGCGGCAAGGGCGTCAAGCCCGTCATCGGGGTCGATGCGTGGATCGAGAACGAGGTCGAGCGCGACAAGCCGCAGCGCGTGCTGCTGATCTGCCGCAACCGCGCTGGCTACGGCCAGTTGTGCGAGTTGCTGACGCGCGCCTACCTCGACAACAAGCACCGCAGCCGCGCCGAGATGCGTCGCGAGTGGTTCGAGAACGGCGCAGCGGCCGACCTGCTGTGCCTGTCCGGGGCGATGAGCGGCGACATCGGCGCGGCGATTGCCGCGGGCAA
Source organism: Thauera sp. (assembly GCA_023150215.1). Lineage (GTDB taxonomy): Bacteria > Pseudomonadota > Gammaproteobacteria > Burkholderiales > Rhodocyclaceae > Thauera. Next base: position 9,501 of record JAKLLJ010000099.1, read on the forward strand.
TGTCGAGCAGGCCGAGCAGCTTGCCGCCGATTGGGCGCGGCTGTTTCCGGGCGCCTTCTACATCGAGATTCAGCGCGCCGGCCATCCCGGAACGGAGCGCTACATCCGTCACGCGGTGGACATCGCCGGCCGCCTCGGCCTGCCGGTGGTGGCGACGCATCCGGTGCAGTTCCTGAAGCGCGATGACTTCAAGGCGCACGAGGCGCGCGTGTGCATCGCCCAGGGCTACGTGCTGGCCGACAAGCGCCGGCCGCGCGACTTCACCGAGGAGCAATACCTCAAGAGCCAGGCGGAGATGTGCGCGCTGTTCGCCGACCTTCCCGAGGCGCTCGAGAACGCGGTCGAGATCGCGCGTCGCTGCTCGCTGACGGTGCAGCTCGGCAAGAACTTCCTGCCACTGTTCCCGACCCCCGAGGGCATGACGCTCGACGACTTCCTGGTCCAGGAAGCCAAGGCCGGCCTGGAACGGCGCCTCGCCCAGCTCTACCCGCACCCTGATGAACGCGAGAAGCAGCGTCCGCGCTACGAGGAGCGGCTCAAGTTCGAGACCGACACCATCATCCAGATGGGCTTCCCCGGCTACGGCCTGATCGTTGCGGACTTCATCCGCTGGGGCAAGAAGAACGGCGTGCCGGTCGGCCCGGGCCGCGGCTCGGGTGCCGGCTCGCTGGTCGCGTACTCGCTCGATATCACCGACCTCGACCCGCTCGAATACGCGCTGCTGTTCGAGCGCTTCCTGAACC
>JAKLLJ010000009.1 GCA_023150215.1 Thauera sp.
CTGACGATGGTCGGCAGCGCCGTCACCACCTGGGCGGACAACCCGATCGGATCCACCCCGTTCCACGGGAAGCCGCCGTGGGTCTGCTTGCCCTTGATCTTGATGCGCACGGTGTCGCCGCTGGCAAACAGCGGGCCGCTGCGGTAGCCGATCATGCCCGAGGGCATGTTGGGGATGATGTGCACCGCGAAAGCCACGTCCGGGCGCGGGTTGTCCAGCACCCCGTCCTCGACCATCGCCTTGGCGCCCCAGCGCTTGCCCGGCTGCGGCGGCGTCGAGGTGCCTTCTTCCGAGGGCTGGAAGACGAACTTGACCGTGCCCGGGATCTGCGCGCGCATGCCGGCCAGCACCTCGGCCACCGCCATCAGCATCGCGGTGTGGCCGTCGTGGCCGCAGGCGTGCATGACCGGCGACTCGACCCCCATGTTCATCTGCCTGACCTGAGAGGCGAAGGACAGCCCGGTCACCTCGGCCACCGGCAGCGCGTCCATGTCGGCGCGCAACGCAACCACCTTGCCCGGGCGGCCGCCCTGGAGCAGGCCGACCACGCCGTGGCCGCCCACCCCGGTGCGCACCTCCATGCCGAGCGCGCGCAAGTGATCGGCGACCAGCGCCGCGGTGCGCACCTCCTGGCCGGAGAGCTCGGGGTGCTGGTGGATGTCGCGCCGCCACGCCACCATCCGCGCCTGGATGGCGTCGAAGCGGGTGCCGAGTTCCTGCAGGGTGGCATCGTCGAGGGCCTGCGCGGAGGCGGCCGCGCCGTGGCCCAGCAGGGCGATCGCGGCGGCGAGGCGCAGGGTCTTGCCTGCATGCGAGCTTGTTTTCATTTTCGGGATCTCTGTCGGGGTTGGAGGAGCTGCTCGATCTGCCCGCCGCGCGAGGCCGGGGGACGGCAGCGCCGTGCCCCGGCCCGGCCGGCGTCACTTCATCAAGGCCACCAGCGCCAGCGTGATCGAAGGAAAGGCCACCAGCAGGGCCAGGCGCACGAGGTCGATGGCGATGAAAGGCGTCAGGCCGCGGAAGATCGCGCCCAGGCGCACATGCGGCAGCGTGGCCTTGAGCACGAACACGTTCATGCCGATCGGCGGCGTGATCAGCGCAATCTCGGTGACCACGACGACGACGATGCCGAACCACACCAGGTCGAAGCCGTGCGCCACCAGCATCGGCACGAACAGCGGCACGCAGATCAGGATGATGGCGAGCGAATCCATCACGCAGCCGAGCACCAGGAACACCAGCAGGATCGCAGCAATGGTCTGCCACGGGCCCAGCCCGGCCGCGCTCACCAGCTCGAGCATGCCCTCGCCGAGCCCGGAGAAGGAGATCAGCTTGGCGAACAGCATCGCGCCGAACAGCACGGTGTACAGCATCACCGAGGTGGTGGCGGTCTCGATGAACACATGACGGAAGTCCTGCCAACTCATCCGGCGCTGCAGCGCAGCGAGGATCAGCGCCAGCCCGGCGCCCATGCCGGCGGCCTCGGTGGCGGTAAACAGCTTGCCGTAGAGGCCGCCGATGATGAGCACGAAGAGCAGCGTGAAGGGCCAGACGCCGCGCAGCGCGCGCAGCTTCTCCATCGTGCTGGTGCGTTCGCCGCGCGGCGCATCCTGCGGGCTGAGGCGGGCGATCGCGTAGATCACGAGCATGTACATCAGCAGGCCGAGGATGCCCGGCACCACGCCGGCGATGAAGAGGTGGCCGATGTTGGTCTGGGTGAGGATGCCGTAGATCATCAGGATGATCGAGGGCGGGATCAGGATGCCGAGCGTGCCGCCGGCAGCGATGGTGGCCGCGGCGAGCGAGTCCGAGTAGCCGTAGCGCTTCATGCTCGGGTAGGCCACCTTGGACATGGTCGCCGCGGTGGCGAGGCTGGAGCCGCACACCGCGCTGAAGCCGGCACAGGTCACCATGGTCGACAGCGCGAGGCCGCCGCGCACCGGCCCGAGGAAGGCATTGGCGGCACGGAAGAGGTCGTCCGAGATCCCCGAGCGGGCGAGGATGTTGCCCATCAGGATGAACATCGGCACGACAGCGAGCTCGTAGGAGAACACCGCTTCGGAAATCGTCAGCGACACCAGCGAGCGCGCGACGTCCCAGCCCATGACGACGCCGATTCCGGCCACTGACACCGACAGCAGCGCAAAGGCCAGCGGTACGCGCAGGAAGGCGAGCACCAGCACGGCAAGCAAGGAAAGCAGTCCGGCGCTCATGTCGGGTTCTCCTGGTGGGGGGTGGCATGCGGGTTGACCGGGACGAAGCAACCGATGAGGGCGGCCAGCGCCGACAACAGCGACGTGAATGCGATGAAGGCGTAGATGCCACCACGCGGAATCGACAGCGACTGGCTGACCTCGCGGATCTCGCCGGCCTCGATCGCGGCGTTGAGGAACTCGTAGGCGATCAGCAGCAGCACGGCCGTCATCAGTGCCGAGATCAGCCGGTGCCACCAGCCCATGCCGGGCCTGAGCAGGACCTTGTCGAACAGGTCCACGGTCAGGTGGCCACGCGCGGCGGTGAGCAGCGGCAAGCCGCAGAACACCATGATCGCCATCAGGTGCTCGGTGGCATCGTGGGCACCATAGACCGGCGTGCCGAACAATCGCCGACCGATGACGTCGATGAAGGTCAGCAGCACCATTCCCGTCAGGGTCACGATGAGCAGCGACTCCACGCCCTTTCTCAGGCGGGACAGCAAAGCGTCCATGTCTGTCTCCTTGCGGGCGCGCCCGGCCGCGGCCGGGCGCGCCCATGGCCAATCACTGGCCGGCGTGGGCCTTGTAGCGCTGCTCGAAGAACTGCAGCATCTCGAGCGGCTTGTCGACACCGTAGCTCGCGCCCTCGGCCGCCCAGTCGGCGAGCATGCGCTCGCGCACCGCGCCGATGCGCTCGAGCAAGGCCTTAGAGGGCACGCTGAAGACGTGGCCTTCGGCGCGCATCTTGGCCTCGGCGGCCTTGTTCTGCGCGTCGAAGCGCTGGCCCCACAGGCGTGAAAGATGCTCGCCCGAGACGCCCATGATGGCCTTGCGATCGGCCTCGGAAAGCTTGGCCCACTTGCCTTCGTTGATGGCGACGAAGAAGCTCGCGTCGTAGAAACCGCCCGGAATGATGGTGTGGTGCTTGAGCTTGTCCTCGACGCGGAAGTTGATCACCGACTCGAGCGAGTGCAGCGAGGCGTCCACCACGCCGCTCTCGAGCAGCTCGTAGGCCTTGGGGCCAGGGCCCGCGACCGGCACCGCGCCGAGGTCCTCGAGCAGGCGCTTCTGGATCGGCCCGCCCATGCGCACCTTCTGGTTCTTGAGGTCGTCCGGCTCGACGACGGCCTTACCACCGTGGTGGATCTGGCCGCCACCGAAGAGGCCGATGCCGAGCATCACCACGCCGGCGAAGGCGGGCTGGCTGGCAAGATATTTCTGGTAGGTCTCCCACAGCGCGACCGAGGAGGCCTCGCCCTTGGTTCCGGTGAAGGGCATCTCGGCGAACCACACCGCCTTGAAGCGATCCGGCTCGTAGGTGAAGTTGCCCCAGGTGATATCGGCCACCCCCTTGCGCGCAAGCTCCCAGTGCTGCGCCGGCGCACCGACCGGTTTGGGCAGGATGCGGACCTCGACACGGCCTTCGGTGACACGCTTGACGTCATCGATCCAGGGCTGGAAGACCTCGGGGGTGAGGAAATGGGTGGGAGGCACCCAGCTCGACATCGTGAGCGTGGTGGCTGCCTGTGCGGCCGGCAGTCCTGCGCCGGTGGCAATGACGAACCCTGCGGACAGGGTAGCCAGGATTTTGCCGAGTTTCATGTCGTCTCCTCGAGGTGCTGGTTTGGTTTTGGTGCTGGGTCAGTTCTGGAAGTACTGCTCGACCAGGCCGATCCACAGCCTGGCACCCACCGCAAGGCAGGCATCGTTGAAATCGTAATGCGGGTTATGAACCATGCAGCCGCCGGCCCACCTGCCATCGGCGTGGCCGTTGTCGCCATTGCCGACCAGCACATAGCAGCCCGGCACCTGCTCGAGCAGGAAGGCGAAGTCCTCGCTGCCGGTGAGCGGTTCGGCGTCGGCAACCACGTTGTCTTCACCGAAGAGCTTGCGCGCGACCCCGACCGCAAAGGCGGTCGGGGCGGCCGCGTTGAGCAGCACCGGATAGCCGCGCACGTACTCGATCTCGCTGCGGCAGCCGTAGGCGCGCGCCTGATGCTCGACGAGCTCGCGGATGCGCTGCTCGAGCACGTCGCGCACGGCGGGATCGAGCGCACGCACGCTCAGCTCGATCTCCGCGCGCTCGGCAATCACGTTGTAGGCCGAACCGGCGGCGATCCGACCGACGCTGACCACCGCCGCACGGTTGGGATTGACGTTGCGCCCGACGATGGATTGCAGGCCGAGCACGGTCGCCGCCGCGGGCAGGGTCGGGTCGACGGCGAGGTGCGGCACGCCGCCGTGCCCGCCGCGACCGATGAAGCGGATCGACACCTTGTCGGACGAAGCCATGAAAGCGCCCGGACGGACATGGACCTCGCCGACCGCAATGCCAGGAAAGTTGTGCATGCCGAAAATCGCATCGCACGGAAACCGCTCGAAGAGGCCCTCTTCCAGCATGCGCCGGGCGCCACCGCCGCCGCCGAGCTCTTCTGCCGGCTGAAAGATCAGCACCAGGGTGCCGCTACCCGGCAGCCGGCCATCGCGTGCTCGCTCGGCGAGCACGCGTGCGGCGCCGAGCAGCATCGCGGTATGGCCGTCGTGGCCGCAGCCGTGCATCTTGCCAGGCACGGTGCTCGCCCAGGGCAGGCCGGTCATTTCCTGGAGCGGGATCGCATCCATATCGGCACGCAGCCCGATGCGCCGCCCATTTCCCGTGCCCCATTGCAGCACGCCGACCACGCCGGTGACGGCGATGCCACTGTGCACCGCGTAGCCCCATGCGCGCAGTTGTTCGGCAACGAGGGCGCTGGTGGCATGCTCCTCGAAGCCGAGCTCGGGCTGGCGGTGGATGGCGTGGCGCCAGCTTTTCATCTGTTCGACATCGAGCCCTGCCGCGGCAACATCCTGCTTGCTCATTCGACTCACCGATAAAAATAGTTCATGCGCCGATATTAGAAAATTGCAGCGAACACCGTAAGGCGATATTTTTTCTCCGGTGACAACCCAAGGAGTTCATCAAAGCCATGAAGGACCATCAGCTCAAGGCCTTGGTACAGGTTGCGGAAAGGGGGTCGATCCGGGCGGCCGCGCGCGCCATGAACCTGAGCCAGAGCGCACTGACCAAGGCACTGCGCGAGTTGGAGGAGGATGTCGGCGCGGAGCTGCTGCAGCGCAGCTACAAGGGCATCGGCTTCACGCCCGAAGGCAGCGCGCTACTCGTGCGCGCGCGCCTGGTGCTGGCGACGCTGGAGCGCGCGCGCGCAGAGATCCGCCAGATGCGCGGCGGCGCAGGTGCACACGTGAAAGTGGCGATCACCCCGCTGCTCACCGCCACCGTGCTGCCGGACGTGCTCACCGCATTCCGCCGGGCGCAGCCGGAAGCCGAGCTCAGCTTTCACGAGGGCTTGCTGGTCCAGGCCCTGCCCGGCCTGATCGAAGGCAAGCTCGATTTCGCAATCGCGCTCGCCTCGCCACAGGACCTGCCCTACGAAATCGAGTTCGCGCCCCTAACCGAGATCGACGCGGTGCCGATGGTGCGCACCGATCATCCCCTCGCGAACGCCGAGGACTGGAACAGCGTGGCCGATGCCGAGTGGGTGCTCAACCTGAGCGCGGGCAGCCAGAGCATGAACCTGGTCGGCTGGCTCGAAGCCCAGGGCTTCACCGCGCCGCGCCGCATCCTCCACTGCTCATCGCCCTTTCTGATCCTCGACCTGGTGCGCCGCAACGACCTGATCGGCTACGGCCCCAGGGTGCTGATCACCGATCCGCAGGTCGGTAGCGGACTGCGCCCCTTGCTGCTGCAGCCCCTGCCACCCACGATGCCGCTCGGCCTGCTGACCCTGCGCGGCGTGCCGCTCGGCAGCGCGGCAAGAAAACTCGCCGACCTGTTTCGCCGCCAGCTCGAAGGCCTGCCACGCCCTGGGGCGACGCAAGGAAGCTGACCAGGGCAGCGTTGACCGCCAGCGCAGCGACATCGATCGGCGCAGCGCCCCCGTCCGCCAACGCTCGCAGCGGCACGGCATTCAAGTGCGCGGCGGCGGGATGGCGGGGCCGAAGATGCGGTCGGTGCCGCGGACGTACCACGCCGCCGACTGCACCTGCAGGATGTAGGCGAGCGCAATCACCAGCGCCGCGCCCGAGCTCGCCGCCCCGAACACGTTCATCGCCAGCGCGAGCGCGATCGACAGGTTGCGCATCACCGTGCCGTACACCAGCGCGATCGCGTCGCCGCGCGGAAGCAGGGTGCGAGCCACCACGGTGCTCACCAGATAGTTGATCGCGTAGAGGCAGACGAGCGGCACCAGCACCACGACCAGTTCGCCCGGCTGCGCGACCAGGTCCTTCGCCTTGAGCGCGAGCGCCACGAACACGATGCCGAGCACACCGAGCGTGGAGAACGGAGGAAAGCGCGGCCCCCACGTCTTCTGGTAGCCCGCCTGGCCGTGGCGCGCGACCAGCCACTTCTGCGTGAAATGCCCCGCCGCCATCGGCAGGAACACGATCACCACGATCTGCATGAAGATCGCGCCCATGTCGACCGGCACCTCCGTGCCCATCAGCCAGCGTACGTACAAGGGCGTAGCGAGCGAACCGAGGATGAGGCCGAGCACGGTCATCTTCACCGCCGCTCCGAGGTTGCCCTTGGCAAAGCCGGTCCACGAGATCGTCATGCCGCTGGTGGGCAACAGCGCGGCGAGCAGCAGGCCGAGCGCGTACGCGGGCTGGTCGGGGAAGAAGGCCTTGCCGAGCCCGTAGGCGACGAAGGGGATGAGTGCGAAGTTGATCGCCTGCGCAAGCGCCTGCGCCTTGAGGTCGCCGCCTTCGAGGACCCTGGACAGCTTCAGGTTCACCATCATCGGGTAGACCATCAGGAAGGTGAGCGGCACGATCAGCGACTTCAGCCCGCCGACCGGCGCCACCAGCCCGAAACCGAAGCCGAGCACCATCGCCACCGGAATGGCGAAGATCAGGTTCTGGTTGATCTTCATAAGCAGCGCGAGCATGGGTTCCCCTTTCCGTTTGGTCGGCGTCCTGCCAGGACCCGCATCCTCAATGACACAAGCAAGCGCGATGCCAGGAGCGCGGCGCACGCCTCGACGCTTCCGGTTGCCCTGCGGTCGATCGCGCTCGCAATTGGGGTAGGAGCGCCGGAAGGCGCGAACCCGGCCGTGCCGCGAATCGATGTGGGTAACGAAGACCGCCGCAGGGTTCGCGCCTGCCGGCGCTCCTACAGAAAGCGTCGCATCCAGCCTCCGCTGCAGAAGTGGCGGAAGCCGCGACACCGCTCCCCCGGCTGATCTGCCACTGCGGCCACATTGACAGATCAGACACTGCCAACCCCGGCAGCGCCACTTCACCACCACCGTGAACGACAAGGGCCCACGCACGCGTGGGCCCCTAGTCATTCGAAAACGTATGCTTCCGAAATTATTTCTTCGCCGCAGCCAGGCCGTTCACGATCTCGGCCTTGGCATCCTCGACCGTGCCCCAGCCCAGGACCTTGACCCATTTGCCGGGCTCGAGGTCCTTGTAATGCTCGAAGAAATGCACCGTCTGCTTCATCAGCAGCTCGGGCAGGTCGTCGGTGGTCTGCACCTTGTCGTACAGCGGCGTCAGCTTGGACACCGGCACTGCGACGACCTTGGCGTCCACGCCGCCGTCGTCTTCCATCTTGAGCACGCCGACCGGACGGCAGCGGATCACCACGCCCGGCTGCAGCGGGAAGGGGGTGACGACCAGCACGTCCACCGGGTCACCGTCGCCAGCCACGGTGTGCGGCACGTAGCCGTAATTCAGCGGGTAGCGCATCGAGGTGCCCATGAAGCGGTCGACGAACACGGCGCCGCTGTCCTTGTCCACCTCGAACTTGATCGGATCACCCTGCGCGGAGATCTCGATGATGACGTTGATGTCGTTCGGCACGTCCTTGCCGGCGCTGACCTGTTCGAATCCCATACATCCCTCCCGTGGAAAAATTGTGCGCGGATTATAGGGGGAAACCACAATGTCTTGCACTGCGGCATCACCCGTGGTGGATCTTGCGGATCAGGCCGGCGAATCGAAGCCGGCGTCCTCGACCGCAGCGCGCAGCGCCTCGACCGAGACCTTCGCCGGATCGTGGCGCACCGTGGCCGAAGCCGTCTCCAGCGACACCTGCACGGCGTCCACGCCGGCCAGCGCCTGCAACACGCCGGTCACGTTCTTCACGCAGCCGCCGCAGCTCATGCCTTCGACCTTGATCGTCACTTCGTTCATTCGTCACTCCTCATCGGTGAAACAGGCCTCTGCCCGCGCCCTCAGGTCACGCACACCACGCCCCGCCACAGATCACCGCCGAGCGAGGGCGCATGGTACAGGCCGAACATGCCGAAACCGAGCACCACCAAGCCGGACGCGAGACGCAGCTTGCGGTTGCGGGTGAGATCGCGGAAGCGCTTGAACAGCATGCCGGCCAGCAGCAGGTTGGGCAGCGTGCCCAGGCCGAAGGCCAGCATCAGCCCTGCGCCACGCGTTCCCGACCCGGTGACGAGCGCGGTAGCGAGGATGGAATAGGTGAGTCCGCAAGGAATGAAGCCCCACAGCAGCCCGAGCGGCAGCGCCTGCTTCACCGAGCGCGCCGGCAGGAAACGCCGCGTCGCCGGCTGGACGTGTCGCCAAATGACATGTCCGGCACGCTCGATCGGCGCGAGCAGGCGGGTGAAGCCGGTCAGGTAGAGACCGAGCGCGACCAGCATCAGGTTGGCGAGCACGTAGAGCGCCATCTGCACCGGCAGCATGCCCTCGTAGAGCAGGCCGACCGAGCCGAGCAGCCCGACCGCAGCCCCGAGCAGCGTGTAGGTGGTGATGCGGCCAAGGTTGTAGGCCAGGTGCAGCGGCCATTGCGGTCGGCTGCCAGGAGCCTGCACCTGCATGCTGAGCGCACCGACGATGCCGCCGCACATCGACACGCAATGCGTGCCGCCGAGCAGGCCAATCAGGAAGACGGCGAAGTAAGCGGTATCGGGCATGAAGGACGAAGGCCCCGCGAAAATTGCGAGGCCCCCATTCTACGCTGCAGTGCGGAACCCGTGGTCCGATGCTCAGATCACGCGCGAGTAGCGCGCACGCTCGCGGTCGGCGCGCAGGTAGCGGTCGAACACCATCGCGATGCCACGCACCAACAGGCGCCCCCCAGGCTGCACGCTGATCCAGTCGCCGTCGATCTTGACCAGGCCGGCCTTTTCCATTTCTTTCAGATCAGCGAGTTCTTCGGCGAAGTATTCGCGGAAATCGACCAGGTAGGCGATCTCGATCGACTGCATCGACAGCTCGAAGTGGCACATCAGCGCCTGGATGATTGCGCGTCGCAGCAGGTCGTCGGCAGTGAGCTCGATGCCGCGCAGCACCGGCAACTCGTCGCGGTCGAGCGCGTCGTAGTATTCGTCGAGCGTCTTCACGTTTTGCGCGTACACCGGGCCGATCTTGCCGATCGCCGACACGCCGAAGGCGAGCAGGTCGCACTCGGCGTGGGTCGAATAGCCCTGGAAGTTGCGGTGCAGGCGGCCCTGGCGCTGAGCGATGGTGAGCTCATCGTCGGGCTTGGCGAAGTGATCCATGCCGATGTAGACGTAACCCGCCTCGGTGAGGCGGCGGATACCGAGTTGCAGCAGCTGCAGCTTGGTGTCCGCGGTGGGCATGTCACCGCTGTTGATCCGGCGTTGCGGCTTGAACAGCCCCGGCAGATGAGCGTAGCTGTAGAGCGAGATGCGGTCGGGCGAAATCGCCAGTACCTGCTCGAGCGTGCGATTGAAGCTGATGACGTTCTGCTTGGGCAGGCCGTAAATCAGGTCCATGCTCACCGACTTGAAGCCGGTGGCACGCGCGGCGTCGATCACGAGTTTGGTCTCGTCATAACTCTGCACGCGGTTGACCGCCTGCTGCACGTCCTCGGCAAAGTCCTGCACGCCCACGCTCATGCGGTTGAAGCCGAGGTCGGCGAGCAGCTTTACGGTCTCGAAATCGACCTTGCGTGGATCGACCTCAATCGAATACTCGCCGTTGGGCACCAGCGTGAAGTGCTCGCGCACCGCCGCCATCAGCTCGCGCATCTCGTCGTGCGACAGGAAGGTCGGCGTGCCACCGCCGAGGTGGAGCTGGGTGACCTGGCGACTGCCCTCCAGGCAAGCAGCCTGCATCTCGATTTCTTTTGCGAGGTATTTCAGATACTTGGCTGAACGCCCATGATCCTTGGTAATGATCTTGTTGCAGGCGCAGTAGTAGCAGATCGTGTTGCAGAACGGGATGTGGAAGTATAATGAGAGCGGTTTGCTCACTCCACCCACTGCCCGCTTGGCCAGCCAGGTGCGGAGCGCATCTGCGTTGAAAGCCTCGACAAAGCGGTCCGCCGTCGGGTAAGAGGTGTATCGCGGCCCGTTGATGTCGAACTTGCGGATCAGCTGCGGGTCGAAGATGAGGTCGGTCTGGCTTTTCATGATCTTGCTGTCGGGATGTCTGCCAAACAATGGCAGAAGCCCGTAATTTGTTGGTTGACGTGGGTCAACGGGCGTAAATAGCAGGCCCGCCATGCCCACTCTGGCGTTCTTTTGTCGGGGAAGCAGGATTATCGTGCAGATGAGGGCAAGCGTGCCAATTACCGTGGATGGGCTCAAGTCGGCCTGTTCGCAGTGCAACCTCGTCGAGTTGTGCCTGCCCTTCGGTATGTCGAACGCCGAATTGTGTCGGCTCGACGAACTCGTGGGGGCCCGGCGCAAGGTCAAGCGCCAAAACAACCTCTACCGCGCGGGCGATCCCTTCGAAGCGATCTACGCGATTCGCGCCGGGTCGTTCAAGACCGATGTGCTGCTCGAGGACGGCCGCGAACAGGTCACCGGCTTCCAGATGACCGGCGAGATCCTCGGCCTGGACGGCATCAGTACCGAAGCGCACACCTGCAACTCGGTGGCGCTCGAGGACAGCGAGGTGTGCGTGATCGCCTACGACAAGCTCGAGCAGATGTCGCACGAGGTCGAGGGGCTGCAACTGCAGTTCCACAAGGTGATGAGCCGCGAGATCGTGCGCGACCACGGCGTGATGATGTTGCTCGGCTCGATGCGCGCCGAGGAACGCCTTGCTGCTTTCCTGCTCAACATGTCGCAGCGCTTCACTGCGCGCGGCTTCTCGCCGAGCGAATTCAACCTGCGCATGACGCGCGAGGAGATCGGCTCCTATCTGGGGCTCAAGCTCGAGACCGTCTCGCGCGCGTTCTCGCGCTTCCAGGAAGACGGTCTCATTTCGGTGCAACAAAAGCACGTCCAGTTGCTCGACCCTGCCGGCCTCAAACGCCTGATCCAGCATCAGCACGGCGCACGCTGAACGCGCTGGCAGGGCGGATGAGTCAGGCGAGGTAGCCCGCGACATCCTTGGTCACCGCGACGGACACGATCCACACATACACCAGGATGGCGCCGACGAAGGCGGCCACACGGCGCTGCGGCGTGCGGCCGCGCTTGAGCGCCACGGTGCCGAGCAGGATGTAGGCGAGCAGCCCGATCACCTTGGCGGTGACCCAGCCGGCACTGAGCGGGTACTGTTCGATCATCACCGCAAGCGTGATCGCCGACAGCAGCAAGGTGCTGTCGATGAGGTGCGGCAACACCCGCGTGAGGCGGTGCTGCAGCAACGGATTGCGAGTGATCATCCAGGCACCACGCAGCAGGAAACCGGTGGCGCTGAGCACCACGCAGGTCACGTGCAGGTTCTTGACGAGGTAGTACATCCCTTTTCCTTTCGACTGCCCGGCCACGGCGCCGGCCGATGGCAGGCTAAATTAGAATTGCGCCCCCAGACGGAGAGTTCCAGATGCCCCACACGTCGCCGCTAGAGATCCCTTCCCTGCTGCGCCGCATCCCGCTTTTCAGCGAACTGTCGGACACCGACGTGCAACGGGTCGCACGCTACACCCGCGAGCGCCAGGTCGCCCGCAGCGAAGTCCTGTTTCAGCGCGGCGATCAACCGCACGGCTTTTACTTCGTGGTCTCGGGCCAGGTCAAGCTCGCCTTCTCGTCCTCCCAGGGCACCGAGAAGGTGGTCGAGATCATCGGACCGATGCAGAGCTTCGGCGAAGCGGTGATGTTCATGAACCACCCCTATCCGGTGTTCGCCGAGGCGCTCAGCGAAACCGTGCTGGTGCATGTCGGCCAGGCCGTGGTCAGCGAGCTGATCGACCAGGACTCGGCCTTTGCACGCAAGTTGCTGGCCGGCATGGCGATCCGCCTGCACGGACTGATCCAGGACGTCGAGACCTACTCCCTGCGCTCGAGCACACAGCGCGTGATCGGCTACCTGCTGCAGGTGGCCGACAACGATGCGCCATGCGAGATCGCACTGCCCACCAGCAAGCAGGTGATCGCCTCGCGACTCAACCTGACCCCGGAGACCCTGTCGCGGATCTTCCACGACCTCTCCGATGCGGGCCTGATCACGGTGCAGGGAAAACGCGTCACGCTGCACGATCCGCTGCGACTGTCACGCCATAACGCCTGAGCACGCCACGCCATCCCTCACGCAGGTCTCGCATCAGGACAAGCTCACCGGCGCGCCGGCCTGTGCGGCCTCGACACCGCGCCAGCCGAGCTTGTGTGCGATCGCGTCGATCAGCCCTGCCGATGCACCCGGTTCGCCATGGACCACGAAGGTTTGCCGCGGCGGCTCGTCGAAGCCACCCAGCCAGTCCAGCAGCGCCGGCTGGTCGGCGTGCGCGGACAGCCCGCCAATCGTGTGGATGCGCGCCCGCACCGTGATCCGCTCACCGAAGAGGGTGACCTGGCGGGCACCGTCGACCAGGCGCCGACCGAGCGTGCCGGCAGCCTGAAAGCCGGCAATCACCACCGCACACTCGCGACGCTCGAGGTTATGGCGCAGGTGATGCTTGATGCGCCCGGCGTCGCACATGCCGCTGGCCGAGATCAGCACGAGGCCGCCGCGCACCGCGTTGAGCGCCATCGACTCCTCGACGTCCTGCACAAAGCGCAGCCTGAAACGGTCGGTATTCGCCTGCATCCACGCGTAAAGTTCCCGCGTCTCGTCGTCCCACAGATCGGCGTGGCGGATGGTGAGCGCAGTGACGGCAGAAGCCATCGGTGAGTCAACCACGACATCGAGGCGATCGATCCTCCCCGCCCGCACCAGGTCGGCGAGCACGAACAGGAGTTCCTGCGTTCGCCCGACCGCGAATGCGGGAATGATCACGTTGCCACCCTCCACCTTCAACGTACGCCGCAGCGCCTCGGCCAGTTCGTCGCAGGTCGCCGCGAAGGAGCGGTGGGCGCGGTTACCGTAGGTGGACTCGATGCACAGGTAGTCGGCACGCGCAATCCGCACCGGGTCCTGCAGCACCGGGCGCATCGGCTGACCGAGATCGCCAGAAACCACCAGCCGGCGCACGCTTCCGCTTCCGCCGACATCGATCTCGATGATCGCCGAGCCGAGGATATGGCCGGCGTTGCGGAAACGGCAGTGCGCACCCGCAGCTGGCCTGATCCAGGTGTCGAATTCCACTGCACTCAGACGACCGAGGCTGGTGCGCGCCTGCTCCACGGTGTAAAGCGGCGCGACCTCATTGGCGCGCCTCGGCTTGCGCGTACGCGTGTCGCGCAGCGCCCATTCGGCCTCCTTCTCCTGGATGTGGGCCGAATCCATCAGCATCACGCCAAGGAGGTCGATCGTTGCCGTCGTGGCGAAGACCCGGCCGCGGTAGCCCAGCGCGACGAGTCGCGGCACAAGGCCGGAATGATCCAGATGGGCATGGGTGAGCAACACGAAGTCTATGGCGCGCAGATCGAAGTCGAGCGCCGTGCGGTTCTTGCGATCGGCCTCGCGCCCACCTTGAAACAGCCCGCAATCGACGAGGAAGGCGCCGTGTTCGTGATCGACACGCAGACATGAACCGGTCACCTCGCCTGCGGCACCCAGAAAGCTCAGTTTCATGGGACTCCTCCTGGAGCGCTAATGTGCCTGTCGCCATCGCGGCGCGGCTTGATCACGATCAATCGTGGCGGAGCACGTCGGGTCGCTATAATCGGAGCGTGACACACCACAGGGAGCTACGTCATGTTCAAGCACATCCTGGTACCGACCGACGGCTCGGAACTCTCCGACAGCACGGTCTCCCGTGCCGTTTCCTTTGCCAAGGAAGCCGGTGCGCGCATCACCTTCTTTTACTCGCAGCCCGACTTTCCGATGCCGATCTATGGTGAAGGGGCGCTGATCGACCCGACCACGCCGGAACAGTTTGCAAAATCAGCCGCTTCCGAAGCGGAGGCAATCCTCTCCAAGGCGCGCGCCGCGGCCGAGGCTGCCGGCGTCGCGGCCGACAGTGACACCGCGGTCAATGAGGTTCCGTACGAGGCGATCATCGAGGCCTCGGATCGCCACGGCTGCGACCTGATCTTCATGGCATCGCATGGCCGCCGTGGGATTGCCGGCCTGCTGCTTGGCTCGGAGACCCAGAAGGTGCTGACGCACAGCAAGACACCGGTGCTGGTCTATCGTTGAGGGATCGCTCTGCTGCAGGCGCCGTCCCGACGGACGGCATCGAACACAACGGCCCGCTTGGGGGTAAAACTCGGGGTGGGCCTTTGTGTTTACAGCGAATCAGGCATTTGGATCAATGCGGATCTCCGTCTCCGCAGGGAGATAGGCCGAGCCGTCCATTCTCCAGCTGCGCGCCTCGTCTTCGATGACGAACAGCCAGCGCCCGGTCCCGAGGGGACTGAGTTCAAGCTCATACACG
Source organism: Thauera sp. (assembly GCA_023150215.1). Lineage (GTDB taxonomy): Bacteria > Pseudomonadota > Gammaproteobacteria > Burkholderiales > Rhodocyclaceae > Thauera. The sequence continues at coordinate 14,911 of JAKLLJ010000009.1, forward strand.
CCGGCACTGCCGGCCACGACCATCTCCTGATCCAACCCGCCACGGGTCGGATGCGCGACAGTCACGCGGATGCTGGGCGGCAGGCTGCCCGGCTCGGTGGCGGACAGCTCAACGTGAATCGACTCGCTGCGCACGCGCAAAGCGGCACGCAGACCAAGCTTGCGCGCCTGTTCGACGCGGCCCAGTGTCTGCACGATGGCCTGGCCTTCCTTGTAGTAGTCGTCCACGACCATGCCATCGAAGGTCTTGGCGGCAATCACCAAGGTGGCGATGCCGGCCACCACCGCAGTGGCCGGCCATGCGATCAGGAACCAGGGCCATCCCTGGCGATACCAGGGCTCCACCGGCTGTTCGGTTTTCTTGTGGCGCATATCAGCGTGGGATCAGGAAAGTGGTCTCTTCCTTGAGCGCCAAAGCCGGGTCGTCCTCAGCCGCGACGTCGAAGAAGATGGTGTTGGCGCCCGGCTTGCCTTCGTCATAGGGCACATGCACCCTGACCGTGATCGACTGCGTGGCGGCAGGGGCGACCTCGACACGCTCCGCTCCCTGCAGGCGCAGACCAGGAAGGCCCGACACCGCGAGGCTGAAGGAGCGCGGCACTTCCGTCATGTTCATGATCTGAAGCTGATAGACGTTCTCAATCAGCTCGCCCTCAATCTCCTGGCCAAGCGTGGAGCGGTCACGCAGGATGTCGACCCGCAAGGGGTCGCGCGCAGCGAGCCCCCACACGAAAGCGATGCAGACCAACGCGAGGATGGTGCCGTAGATCAGCGTCCGCGGCCGGAACACGTGCCCCACGATCTCCTTGGTACCCCACTGCCTCTTCATCGCGTTCTCGGTCGAGTAACGGATCAGGCCGCGCGGGTAGCTCATCTTGTCCATGACCTGATCGCAGGCGTCAATGCAGGCGGCACAGCCGATGCATTCGTACTGCAGGCCATCGCGGATGTCGATACCGGTCGGGCACACCTGCACGCAGATGCCGCAATCGATACAGTCACCCTTGCCCACCGTCTTCGGATCGACGCCCTTCCTGCGCGTGCCACGGGGCTCGCCGCGGGCCTCGTCGTAGGTGATGACGAGCGTATCCGGATCGAACATCACCGCCTGGAAGCGCGCATAAGGGCACATGTACTTGCACACCTGCTCGCGCAGCACGCCGGCGAAGAGGTAGGTGAAGCCGGCGTAGAAGAGGATCCAGAAGGTTTCCCAGGGCCCGAAGGTTAGGCCGTTGAAGGAGGCCAGCAACTCATCGAGAGGCGAGAAATAGGCAACGAAGGTAAAACCCGTCCACAGCGCAACCAGACCCCAGGCCAGGAACTTGCCGCCGCGGCGCAGCGCCTTCGCGGCACTCATCGGCGCGCGATCGAGCTTCTGCCGGCGGACATGATCGCCCTCGATCTTCTCCTCGATCCACATGAAGATCTCGGTGTAGACCGTTTGTGGGCAGGCGTAGCCGCACCACAGGCGTCCGGCGATCGCCGTGAAGAAGAACAGCGCATACGCGGAGATGATCAGCAGGATCGCGAGAAAAAACACGTCCTGCGGCCAGAACACCCATCCGAAAATGTAGAACTTGCGTTCGGTCAGATGGAAGAGCACCGCCTGGCGATCATTCCAGCTCAGCCATGGCAGGCCATAGTAGAGAATCTGAGTAATCCACACCAGTGCCCAGCGCCACTTGGCGAACAGTCCGGTGACTGCGCGCACATAGAGCTTCTTGCGTGAGGCGTAGAGCGTGTCCAGTGCGGACTCGGGGTTTTTTGGGTTCGCCGCCTTCTGCGGCTTGGGGGAAGTGCTGTTCATGGCCTTGTCACCAATGAATTCTTGTTCTTGTTGTTATCTAGAACCCCGGGAGGGCCCCTTCCTCCCGGGGATGCGAAGCATGCTTCGGCTGCTGCAGTTGCTGCTTACTTCTTGCTCAGGCTCAGCACGTAGGCGGTGAGCAGATGAACCTTGTCTTCGCCGAGGAAGTCGCCGAAGGCCGGCATCTTGTTGTTGCGACCAAGGGTGATGGTCTCGACGATCACCGACTCGGACGAACCATACAGCCAGCGGTTATCGGTCAGATTGGGGGCGCCGAGCATCGGGTTGCCCTTGGCGTCGGCACCGTGGCAGGCGACGCAGTTGGCCTCGAAGCCTTCCTTGCCGCGCTGCGCGCGCACCGAGTCGTGGGCCAGACCATTGAGCGAGCGCACGTAGTTGGCGACATCCTTGACCCCATCGGCACCGAGTGCCGGCCCGAACGGCGGCATCACCCCGTTGCGACCATTGGTGATGGTTTCGGTGATGTTCTCCGGCGCCCCGCCCCACAGCCATTCACTGTCGGTGAGGTTCGGGAAGCTCTTGGCGCCCTGGGCGGCCGAGCCGTGACACTGCGCGCAGTAGGTGAGGAACATGCGGTTGCCCATCGCCACGGCCTCCGGGTCGGCGGCAACAGCATGCACATCCATCGCACGATACTTGGCAAACACCGGGCCGAAACGCTCCTGCGCGGCCTGCATCTCCGCGTTGTACTGTGCCCACTGACCGCGACTTTGGTTGCTGTTACCAAAACCCGGATAGATCGCCAGATACACCACTGCGAACACGATGGTGATCCAGAACAGGTACATCCACCAGCGCGGCAGCGGGTTGTTGTACTCGGCGAGCGTCTCGTCCCACACGTGTCCGTGCAGCTCGATCGGCCCTTTCTCGCGCTTGGTCATGTTCGACACCAGCACGAACACACAGAACAGGATGGAGAGGGCCACGAGGACCATCACATACATGTTCCAGAAACCGCTGATAAAGTCAGCCATTTTTTTTTCCCTCTTGGTCTTGCCGGCCGCGCGGGGCCGGCAGGTCGTCGTCGCTCAGGGGCAGACGCGCCGCCTCATCGAAACCGGCCTTTGCGTGCTTGCTGTAAGCCCAGGCACAGATGCCCAGGAAACACAGCAGCCCCAGCACGGTGATCAGGCTGCGGAAGTCGTTGATATCCACGGCGCGCTCGCTTCCTTATCTGAAGTTCGAAATGGCTGTGCCCAGACCCTGCAGGTAGGCCACGACAGCGTCGAGCTCGGTCTTGCCCGCAAGCGCAGCCGGCGCGGCAGCGATGTCTTCATCGCTGTACTTGTGCAGGCCGACCTTGTTCAGCGCGCGCATCTTGTCCTGGATGTCGTCGGCCTTGACCGGACGATCGAGCCAGGGGAACGCGGGCATGTTCGACTCCGGAACGACATCACGCGGGTTGAGCAGATGCACACGCTGCCACTCGTCGGTGTAGCGACCGCCGACGCGGGCGAGATCAGGCCCCGTGCGCTTCGACCCCCACTGGAACGGATGGTCGTAGATGTACTCGCCTGCGACCGAGTAGTGGCCGTAGCGCTCGGTCTCGGCGCGGAACGGACGGATCATCTGCGAGTGGCAGTTGTAGCAGCCTTCGCGGACGTAGATGTCGCGCCCCACGAGACGGACCGGATCGTACGGCTTGACGTCGAGCGCATTGCCCTTGTGGTCGATCGCGGTGGTGGTCGAGTGCTGGAAGAACAGCGGCACGATCTCCACCAGACCACCCACGCTGACGGTCATCAGCGTGAGCACGATCATCAGGAAAACGTTGCGTTCGATCTTTTCGTGTTTCGATTGAGCCATGTTCTTGTTCTCCAATCAGGCGTGGGCAGCCGCAGGCGCGAGCACCGGGGCGTCGTAAGCCTTCTGGCCGGCGATGGTTTTCATCATGTTGTAGAACATGATGAACATGCCGGAGAGGAACAGCGCACCGCCGATGAAGCGGATCGTCCAGAACGGATAACTGGCCTTGACGCTCTCGACGAAGGAGTAGGTCAGGGTGCCGTCCGGGTTGGTGGCGCGCCACATCAGGCCCTGCATCACGCCGGAGATCCACATCGAGGCGATGTACAGCACGATGCCGATGGTCGCGATCCAGAAGTGGGCGTTGATCAGCTTGACGCTGTACATCTCGCTCTTGCCGTACAGGCGCGGCAGCAGGAAATACACCGAACCGATCGAGATCATCGCCACCCAGCCGAGCGCGCCGGAGTGCACATGGCCGACCGTCCAGTCGGTGTAGTGCGACAGCGCGTTGACCGTCTTGATCGACATCATCGGGCCTTCGAAGGTCGACATGCCGTAGAAGGACAGCGAGGTGATGAGGAACTTCAGGATCGGGTCGGTACGCAGCTTGTGCCAGGCGCCCGACAGGGTCAGCACGCCGTTGATCATGCCGCCCCACGACGGTGCCAGCAGGATCAGCGAGAACACCATGCCGACGGACTGGGTCCAGTCGGGCAGCGCGGTGTAGTGCAGGTGGTGGGGACCCGCCCACATGTAGGTGAAGATCAGCGCCCAGAAGTGCACCACCGACAGGCGGTAGGAGTAGACCGGACGATCGGCCTGCTTGGGCACGAAGTAGTACATCATGCCGAGGAAGCCCGCGGTCAGGAAGAAGCCCACCGCGTTGTGCCCGTACCACCACTGAATCATGGCGTCCTGCACACCGGCATAGGCCGAGTAGGACTTCATGCTGGTGAGCGAGACCGGGATCGCGGCGCTGTTGACGATGTGCAGCAGCGCGACGGTAAGGATGAAGCCGCCGAAGAACCAGTTCGCGACGTAAATGTGCGAAACCTTGCGCTTGGCGATGGTGCCGAAGAACACGATGGCGTAGGACACCCAGACGATCGCGATCAGGATGTCGATCGGCCACTCGAGTTCGGCGTATTCCTTGGAAGAGGTGTAGCCGAGTGGCAGCGTGATCGCGGCGAGCACGATGACCAGTTGCCAGCCCCAGAACGTGAAGGCGGCCAGACCGGGCGCAAACAGGCGCGTGTGACACGTGCGCTGAACCACGTAGTAGGACGTCGCGAACAGTGCACAGCCACCGAACGCGAAGATGACCGCATTGGTATGCAGCGGACGGAGCCTGCCGAAATGCAGGAATTCGTGCACGTTCAGTTGGGGCCACACGAGCTGTGCTGCGGCAATCACGCCGACCAGCATGCCCACGATGCCCCACACCACCGTCATGATGGAGAACTGGCGCACGACTTTATAGTTATAAGTCGCTTGCGATTGCATCTGGATCACCTCTTTGTTTTGAAAACCCCTGCTTGCGTCGCGCCGCAAAATCACGCGCGGCAACCCCGGGCGAGAATACGCCACGACTACGTACGCAATTTGACACAAGTCAATATTGTATTGCAGCCGGAAGGCCCACGGAAGGGAAAATTGGAGCAAGTCCAGAAACGCCCGCAAACACCCACCACGACAGGCCTTCGCAAGCAGCGAGGGCGCCGACGGCCGGTGTTGCAGGGGAAATCGGGGCACGCCTCGGCATATGCAAGACGCAAAAAAAAGGGTGCGTCTGCACGCACCCCCAACCCCAACAGAGAGACAAAAAACTGCGAAACGCCCGGCCTTAAAATGCCCGGTCGATTGCGATGTCGCGATTTTGCGCCGATACCGCGAGCGGACGTTGACCTAGGTCAACGAGACGATGATTCCCGGCTTCCACTCGCTGCCGTGGCAGCGCGCGCCCCTGCTGCAGGCGTCTCCGCCGCACCTCCGTCAAGGGGCGGCGGCGCGGGCAGTTCGTCGCGGTCATCGAGCAAGAGTCGATAGGCAGGCCCCTCCAGGTCGTCGTATTGCCCGCTGCGCAGCGACCACCAGAACAACAGCCCGATCACAAACACCAGCACGACCGACAGCGGAATCAGCAAATACAGGCTTTCCATCCAGGCCTCCGTGGGCGATCAGGTGCTGCGCGCGACGCGCTGCAGCCGCATTGCATTGACGACAACCAGCAGCGAACTCGCTGCCATGCCGATGCCGGCCATCCAGGGCGTGACCAGCCCAGCCATCGCCAGCGGCACCGACGTGATGTTGTAGGCGAACGACCACCACAGGTTCTGCCGGATGATGCGCAGCGTTCGGCGCGCCAGCGCGATACCGTCGACGAGGCTCGCGAAACGCTCGTTGAGCAACACGATGTCGGCTTGGTTGCGCGCCAGGTCGGTGCCGCCACCCATCGCCACCGAGACATGTGCCTGCGCCAGCACCGGCGCGTCGTTCACCCCGTCACCGATCATCGCCACGACCGCCTTGCCGCCCGCCTGCATGGCCACGATCGCCTGCTGCTTGTCCTGCGGACCGAGGCCGCCACGCGCATCTTCGATGCCGATCGCGGCGGCAACACCATCGACCACCGGCTGCGCATCGCCCGACAACAGGCTCAGTGCCGCACCATCCCTGGCAAGGCGACCGGTGATCAGGGGCGCATCCGCGCGCAGGCTGTCCGCGAGACGAAACAGGCCGAGCCAGCCTGCACGCCCGGCGAGCCCGATCACCGTGCCACCACCGGCGTTGAATGCCGCCACCTCGGCCGGCGGCACCACGCCGGCCTCGCGGCCCACCCATTCCGGGCGGCCAATCCACAGCGCCTCGCCATCGACGACACCGTGCATGCCTTGCCCGGTCTCGGCGCTCAGACCCGAGACCTCGGGCAGCACGACAGCACCGACCGCTGCGCGCAGGCCGGCCGCCACCGGATGGGCGGAGCCCTGCTCGATCGCCGCAGCCAGCACGCCCAGGCGATCGGCATCCAGCGTCCCAAGGGGCATCACCTCCTGCAGCTGCATGCGGCCAACGGTCAGCGTGCCGGTCTTGTCGAAAACGAAGTGATCCGCACGCGCCAATGTCTCGATCGCATGGCCGCGGGTCACCAGCACCCCCATGCGCGCCAGCGTATCGGTCGCCACGGTCAGCGCAGTCGGCGTCGCCAGCGACAGCGCACACGGGCAGGCAACCACCAGCACCGACACGAACACCCACAGCGCGCGCGCGGAATCGACCAGATACCAGGCGATGCCGGTCACCGCCGCCAGCACCAGCAAGGTGACGATGAACCACGCTGCCACCCGGTCCGACAGCGAGGCGATGCGCGGCTTTTCGGTCGCCGCGCGCTCCATCAGGCGACGGATCGCCGCCAGGCGGGTGGCGTCACCCACCTGCTCGACACGCAACAGCAGCGGCGAAGAGACATTGATGCTGCCGCCGGTCACATGCTCGCCGACCGTCTTCGGCACCGGCATGCTCTCCCCGGTGAGCAGGGCCTCGTTGGCCTCGCTGCGCCCCTCGACGACCACGCCATCGACGGGAATCACCTCACCCGGGCGCACCCTCAGCACGTCGCCCGGCACCAGCTGTGAGGTCGGCACGCGCTCGCCGACCGACTGCTGCGGCCAGCGCGCGAGACGCTCGGCGAACGAGGGCAGAGCCTTGCCGAGCTCCTCGACCCCACGCACTGCCTTCTGGCGCGCGATCATCTCGAGGTAGCGACCGCCGAGCAGGAAGAACACGAACATCGTCACCGAGTCGTAATACACCTCGGGACCGTCGGTCAGCGTCGCCCACAGGCTGGCGGCGAAGGCACTGCCGACGCCGAGCGCCACCGGCACGTCCATCCCCAGCCTGCGCAGGCGCACATCGCGCCAGGCGCGCTGGAAGAACGGCGCCGCCGAATACAGCACCACCGGCAGAGTCAGCAACAAACTCGCCCAGCGCAGCAACTGCTCGATGTCCCAGGTCATGTCACCCTCGCCGGCGACGTAGACGGGGAAGGCGTACATCATCACCTGCATCATGCCGAAGCCGGCGACGAACACTCGCCACAGCATCGAGCGCCGCTCGCGCTGGGCAACCTGCTCGGAGCGCTCGGCATCGTAAGGATACGCTCGGTAACCGATCGCCTGGATGGCGGAGAGGATGTCGGAGAGCCTTATGTGGCGCTCATCCCAGCGCACACGGGCACGACGGGTGGCGTAGTTGATCTGGATCGCCGACACGCCAGGCAGGCGGGCGACGTGGTTCTCGTTGAGCCAAACGCAGGCGGCGCAGGTGATGCCTTCGAGGATCAGCGCGGCCTCGCGTTCATGCTCGCCCACTGGCTGCACGAAGCTCTTCTGGAAGTCGGGGTGATCGAACAGGCCGAGCTCCCGCAACTCGACCGGCATCGCCTCGCGCCGCGTCTCGGGCATCGCGTCGCGGTGACGGTAGTAATCGATCAGGCCGCTATCGACGATGGACTGCGCCACCGCCTCGCAGCCGACGCAGCACATGCGCCGGTCGCGACCGTCGATGCGCACGAAATGCCGCGTCGCGGGCGGGACCGGCAAGCCGCAGTGGTAGCAGTCGGCATCGGTATCTGCGGCGGCGGCCGCGGGAACAGGCTGTTCGGCTGAAGTCATCGGCGCCAAGCGAAACCGCCCCGCACGCAGGCGCACGGGGCGGAAAAAATTGGAACCGGTTTAATAGCACAATTCGTCCGCGCGGGCTATTGCACCGCAGCATCGACTGCGCCCGATCGCCGCCGCACCGATGCAACGCCTTACTTGGCGGCCATGCGGATCGCACCGTCGAGGCGGATCACTTCACCATTCAGATAGGCATTCTCGACGATGTGTCGCACCAGCGCGGCGAACTCGGCGGGCTTGCCCAGACGCGAAGGAAACGGAACCATCTTGCCGAGCGAGTCCTGCACTTCTTGCGGCATGCCCATCAGCATCGGTGTCTCCATGATGCCGGGGGCAATCGTCATCACGCGGATTCCGTAGCGCGACAATTCACGCGCCACCGGCAGCGTCAACCCGACCACGCCGGCCTTGGACGAAGCATAGCCGGCCTGACCGACCTGGCCGTCAAAGGCTGCGACCGAGGCGGTGTTGACGATCACGCCACGCTCACCGCCGGCCTTGGGCTCAGCCTTGCTCATCACGTCGGCGGCCAGGCGCAGCATGTTGAAGGTGCCGATCAGGTTGATCGACACCGTGCGTGCAAAACTCTCGAGACGGTGCGGACCGTCGCGCCCGACCACCTTCTCCGCCGGCGCCACGCCGGCGCAACTGACCAAGCCATCGAGTCCGCCGAAGCGCGCCACCGCCGCATCAATCGCAGCCTTGCCGCTATCGGCGTCGGTCACGTCGGTCTGCACGAAGACGGCCCCCGCGCCGAGTTCGCCCGCCAACGCCTCGCCCGCCTGCGCATTGACGTCGGCCAGCACGACCCGGCCGCCCGCCCCCACCAGCATGCGCGCAGTCGCTGCGCCCAGGCCCGAGCCCCCACCGGTGACCACGAATACGCCATTCTCGATCTGCATCGCCTTTCTCCTCGAAGTCCATGACGGCAAACGCCGTCTTCGCGGCGCGCACGATAAATTACGTTGACGTATGCGTCAATGAAACACCTGCTCCAAGCGCCCCCTCACGGGACCGACGGCGCCTATGAAGCGGTTTCGGAAAGCTCCTCGAGATCGAGATCGACCATCAACTCGTTGGCGAGCGCCTCGAGATCGCTGCGCACGGCGGCAAGATTCGTGGCGCCGCTCACGATGAGCTCGGCGCGCGCACGAAACAGCGCCTCGCCGCTCATCGATGCGCTCTCGCACGCGGTCTCGAGCGCATCGATGCTCACGCCATGGCGCGCGAGCACTGCAGAAATGTCGCGCACAATGCCCGGCCGGTCATGACCGACCAACTCCAGCCGCGCCCGACACGGCACGCTGGCTGCCGCTTCGCCGGCCCGTGCGAACGCCATCCGCAAGCCCTCGGACTCGAGGCCGGAGAGCGCGCGCTCCAGCCCCTCGAGCGCGGCGCCGTCCACCTCGAGGCGGACGACTCCCGCGAACTGGCCCGCCAGCCGCGCCAAGCGGCTCTCCATCCAGCTCGCGCCGTGCGCACTGGCGCAAGTGGCCACCGCACTCACCAGGCCCGGGCGGTCCGGTCCGATCAAGGTCAGGATCAGGGAAGTCTTCATGCACGGTCTCCAGACGCCTGCCGGCACGACGCCCGGGATAGTTCCGCCTCCCTCTGCGCAGAATCGGGGGCAGCGCGCGACAGGCTTGAGATGGATTTCGAGAGGGAACGCACACGATAACCCAGGCGCCCTGTGTGCGGGAGGGCGGTCGGCAGTCCGATCGGGCGAGAATTGCGCCGCGCAGGCGCAGCCGCGTGCTCAAAGCGGCGACAAGAGCGCAGAAAGCACTTGGGGCAGCTCCGAAGAGCTGCCCCAAGTGCCTGAATCTACTGGTGCCGGAGATAGGAGTCGAACCTACGACCTTCGCATTACGAATCGGCACGCGCGCATAGTGCCATGATTTGGAATCAGATGGCATAGGGCGCTTACAAGCAAGCAAAACCGCGACTTAATGGCTCTGTCGGCGGGCAATACGTCGTGCGAACACACGGCACCTTGTGGTGCTAAACCGTGTTCGCGCCGTGGCCCGCTTCACTCGGAGCCAACGCATGCAATCCAAGATAACACAGGCCCTCGTCGAGAGGGCGCCAGCACCCGACAGGGGCAAGTCCGTCCTCTACGCCGACAGCGAGATGCGCGGCTTCTACCTGATCGTCACGCCAACGAAGCGCAGCTTCTACGTTCAGAGCTTAGTGCGTGGGCGCCAAGTCCGCACGAAGCTGGGCGACCACCCGTCGATGGACGCCAAGCAGGCGCGCGACGCCGCCCGCAGGACGCTCGTGGACATGCGGGCGGGCGCGAACCCGAACGAGGAGCGCCGCAAGGCCAAGGCGCGCGGCATCACCCTGCGCGACGCGCTCGACCTGCACCTAGGCGCCAAGCCGCTGTCCCCTCGGACCAAGGAGGACTACCGCTACTGCTGCGATCAGTACCTGCCCGATTGGCTCGACAAGGCACTGGCCGAGCTCGGCACGGACCGCGCGGGCATGCGCGAGCGCCACCGCAGGATCACAGAGAAGCACGGGGCATCGACCGCAGACACCGTCTTCCGCATCTTCAGGGCGGTTTATAACCGCGGCCTGCGGGAGCATCCCGAGTTGCCCGCGAACCCGAGCGCCAACGTCGATTACCACGGCCTCCGTCGGCGCAAGGTGGATTCCAACGCCGACAAGCTGAGGGCATGGGGCAAGGCGGTGCTCGACCTGCACCCCGTGCGGCGCGACCTGCACCTGTTCATGATCCTGACGGGCATGCGGCGCACGTCGGCCTGCGAGGCGCGCATCGGCGACCTTGACCTTGGCACGAAGCGCCTGCACGTCCCCA